>CAVQQX010000135.1:0-22512 GCA_963714645.1 uncultured Gammaproteobacteria bacterium | reverse complement strand
GGCGCGCGAGCGCGGCCCGCATCGCGACGAGGTGCGCGAATTCGGTGCCGCAGCAGCCGCCCACGATGCGCGCGCCGGCGTCCACGGCGAGCTGGGCGAACCGTGCCATCAGCTCCGGCGTTCCGGAGTAGTGGATGTGCGCACCCACGAACTGCGGCACGCCCGCATTGGCCTTCGCGATGATGGGGAGGCCGGCGTCGCGCGCAGTCATCCCGAGCACGCTCATCACCAGGTCGGCGGCGCCGACGCCGCAGTTCGCGCCGATCGCGACGGGCCGGGGCTCGAGGCTGCCTGCGAACTCGACCAGCGCCGCCGGCGTAATCCCCATCATCGTGCGTCCGGCGGTGTCGAAGCTGGCGGTGAACGTGTACGGCAGCCCGACGCGTGCCGCGGCGAGCGCGGCGGCACGGATCTCCTCGAGCGAGGACATGGTCTCGATCCAGGCGACGTCCGCGCCGCCTTCCTTGAGGCCCGCCATCTGCTCCTCGAACACGGCGACCGCGACGTCTTCGGTGAGGATGCCGAGAGGCTCGAACAGGTCGCCCGTCGGCCCGACCGAACCCGCGACGACCACGGCCCGGCCCGCCGCCTCCGCGACGCCGCGCGCGATGCGGGCGGCCGCGCGATTGATCTCCCGGACCCGTTCCTGCAGCCCGTGCAGCATCAGCCGGCGCGCATTGCCACCGAAGGTGTTGGTCAGGATGATGTCCGCGCCGGCATCCACGAATTGCTGGTGCAACTCGCGCACCTTGTCCGGGTGCTGGAGATTCCACGTCTCCGGGGCCTCGCCCGCAGCGAGGCCCATCGCGAAGTAATTGGTGCCGGTGGCGCCGTCCGCGAGCAGTACCTGGCCGGTTTCGAGCAGTTGGGCAAGCATTGGGGGTGGCGGTCGTCGACCTGATGCGGGAACGGCCGGACATGTTACCTGCGGTACGTTTCGTCGCCAAACGCGTGCGACGGGCCGGCCGCGCAGCCGGAGGTCAGGCCTGACGGGCGCTCGGCCGTTCGGCCACCCGGTCACGCCAGGCGGCGAGTCGTGGGAAACCCGCTTCCGACGGCTTGAATTTCACGAGGCGTGCGAACTCGATCCCGCAGAACGCCGTGATGTCGGCGATCGTGAAGCGCTCACCCGCCATCCACTCGCTGCCGGCGAGCCGCTCGTCGAACACCCGGGCCGAATCGAGCAACTTCGCGCCCTGGGCGGTGCCGTATTCGGGAAACTGCGGCTGCTCCAGGAATGCGAGGCCGGGGTGCGTGTGCCGGGCGAAGTTCGCGATGGTGGCGAGCAGGTGCATCTCCACCTGCCGATCGGCCATCTCGATGAAGGCGCGCTCGACGGGGTCGCGGCCGAGGAGATTCGGATCCGGATACAGCGCCTCCAGGTAGCCGCAGATCGCGCGTGACTCGGCCAGGTGGCGGCCGTCGTCGAGCTCGAGCACCGGTACCCGCGCCAGGGGATTGCGCGACAGGAAGCCGGGCTTCTTCAGGTCGCCCTGGTTGAGGTCGTAGATCTCGCGCTCTATACCTTCGATGCCTTTTTCGGCGATGAACATGTCGACGCGACGCGGGTTCGGCGCTCGCAGGGAGGTATGCAGTTTCATCGTGACACCTGCAGCGGAAACGGACTCAGCGGTGACCGGCGTCGTCGTCCGCGCCGGTCGTGACGATCCTGCGCGCTTGCGCGACGAATGCATTCGTGCTCGCCTCGTCGGCCGAGTCTGCGTGGGACGGCGGCTTTTCGAGGCCCGACTGCACGGCGGGGCGCGCACGCAGCTGCGCGAGCCACCGCGTCAGGTGCGGCAGGTCGTCGACCGGGACCCCCGACCATTTCCAGGTCCGCACCCACGCGAAATTCGCGATGTCCGCGATCGAGTAGTCGCCCGCAAGGTACTCGTGATCGGCGAGACGGCCGTCGAGCACGCGGAAGAGTCGCTTGACCTCTCCCTGGTACCGCCCGATGGCGATCGGGATCTTCTCGGCGAGGTAGCGGTGGAAGACGTTGGCCTGGCCCATCATCGGGCCGATGCCGCCCACCTGGAACATCAGCCACTGCAGCACCCGCGAGCGGCCCTTCGCATCGGCCGGAAGCAGGCGCCCGGTCTTCTCGGCGAGATAGACCAGGATCGCACCGGACTCGAACACGACGAAGTCGTCTGCATCGTGGTCCACGATCGTCGGAATCCGGCCGTTCGGATTGAGGGCGAGGTACCAGGGCTGGGTCTGTTCACCCTGCGACAGCGCCAGTACGCGCATGGTCCAGGGCAGCCCGAGTTCCTCCAGGGCGATGGAGATCTTGTGGCCGTTCGGCGTGGCAGCCGTGAAGAGTTCGATCATGCGCGGTCCGACGTTCGGCGAGGCCGGTAGCGTAGCCCAGCCGGTAGCGTAGCCCAGCCGGTAGCGTAGCCCAGAAAAGGTGAGCTGCGTCACGATTCGGCGTCCCTGCTGCGACATAAGCACGGCCGACTGCGATGCAGGTCCGGTCCGCGGTGAGCGCCGGCCGTAGATTCCTGTGCCGTGTGCCCCGGTCCGCCGGGGCGACCTCGTGCAACCCGGAAATCCGGTCCGCAGTTCGGCGCATCGGTGAGGTAGGCCCTCGTGTCTGAAGATCAGGACTCGACCCAGGTGACGTTCCCATCGCGGCGGTACGCCACCCTGAACCCGGCACAGAAGGTGCTCGTGATCGCCTTCCTCGTGGTCGGCGTCTGGTACCTCGGCTGGCGGCCCAGTGCCTTCAACCGCGAGGCGCCGCTCTTCTCGGGCGTGGTGTTCGCGGCGGAGATCTTCGGTTTCGCCTGCGCGACGCTCTACGTCTTCATGTGTTGGTCCCTGCGCCAGCGCAGTCCGCTGCCCGTGCCACCGGGCACGAGCGTCGCGGTGTTCATCCCGACGATCAACGAGTCGGTCGACATCGTCCGGCGCACGACGATGGCGGCCCTGCGCATGAGGCACGCCGATGAGGTCTGGCTGCTCGACGACGGCAATCGCCTCGAGATGCGGGAGCTGGCCGGGGAACTCGGCTGCCGGTACCTTGCGCGCACCGAGAACTCGCACGCCAAGGCCGGCAACCTCAACAACGCGCTGGAGCATACGTCCGCGGAACTGATCGCGATCTTCGACGCCGACCATGCGCCGGCGCCGAACTTCCTCGAGCAGACTCTCGGCTTCTTCCGCGACGAGCGCGTGGCCTTCGTGCAGACGCCGCAGGACTTCTACAACCTCGATTCGTTCCAGCACCGCCTCGACCGCGAGCAGTCCGTGGTCTGGAGCGAGCAGACGCTGTTCTTCCGCGTGATCCAGCCCGGCAAGGACCGGCTGAACGCGGCGTTCTTCTGCGGCAGCTGCGCGGTGATCCGCCGCAAGGCCCTCGACGATATCGGCGGATTTGCCACGGGCACGGTCACCGAAGACATCCACACCTCGATCCGGTTGCACAAGCGTGGCTGGAAGTCGGTGTACTACGCGCGGTCGCTGGCCTTCGGGCTGGCGCCGGCCAGCGTGATCCCGTTCCTCAAGCAGCGGCTGCGCTGGGGCCAGGGCGCGATGCAGGTCTGGCGCAAGGAGGGCATCCTGCGCGCACGCGGGCTCGACGTCCGCCAGCGGCTCTCCTACCTGGCGACCGTGCTCGCGTACTTCGAGGGCTGGCAGCGCCTCGTGTTCTTCCTGGCGCCCGTCATCGCGCTCTCCACCGGCACGATGCCCATCGTGCAGGTCGACATCGAGTTCCTCGAGCACTTCGTCCCGTACTACCTGCTCACGTTCTGGGTATTCGAGGAAGTCGCGCGGGGGCATGGCCGGACGCTGCTCACCGAGCAGTACAACATGATGCGGTTCGCCGTGTTCATCACCGCCACGTTCGGCATCTTCCTGCGCAAGCTGCGGTTCGTCGTCACGCCGAAGCGCATGGGCGAGGTCGATGCGACACGGCGCACGCTCTGGCCGCAGTACGCCGTGTTCGCGCTGAACGCGGCGGCCGTGCCCCTGGGCGTCGTGTACTTCGGCAGCCAGCGCGGCCTGCCGCTGCACGCACTCGTGGCGAACATCATGTGGGCGACGTTGACGCTCGGGGTCGCGGCGCTCGCGATCCGGTTCGCTTTGCGGGCTGCCGACTCACGCCGGCGCGAGTACCGGTTTCCGCTCCCGGTTCCGCTGCGGGTGACGAGCGCGTCGGGCGAGTCCACGGTGACGCTCGCGACCGACATCTCGCCGCTCGGGTGCCGCGTGGTCTGCGGGCCCGTGACGAGCGGACTGGCGGTGCAGGACGAAATCCGCGGGGAGCTGCTGCTGCCGGCCGGCCCGGTCCCGGTCGTCGCGACCGTGCGGTCGTTGAATGCCGCCGACGGCCAGGAGGCATTTGCCGGATGCGAGTTCCGCTGGCCATCGTCGCGCGCACGCAATCAGCTCGAGGTGTTCCTGTTCGGCTCCGACCTGCAGTGGCAGCTCAACGGCCTCACCGACCGATTGCCTCCGATGCTCGAGCGCATAGCGGAACGCCTGCAGGGCTGCAAGCCTGCGCTGCCGCACGGAATGGTGGACCAGGCATGGGCGCCGGTACTCTTCCGGCGTGACGACCACCAGGAAGGATCGGGCATCGGGTTCATCTCGCGCATCGATCCGACGACCGGCATGCGCACGATGGTGTCGCTCGGCCTTCTGCCGCAGGACGGGCCGCTCTGCGCGCAGGAAGTGACTGCCGCCGGGCCGCGTCACGTCGCGGGACGGGTCGCGGGCCAGACCGTCCTCGAAACCCACGCGTCCCCGGTCTATCTCTACAGGGTGACGCCATGACCCCGCGCCCGACGGAGGTGTCGCGCCGCGGGATCGCCGCGTGCGCCATGGTGATCGCGGTCGCCGTGGCGCCGGTCGCCACGACGGGCGCCGCGGAGCCATTGTTGCTCGCCGGCGGCGAACTTGCCGACACGGCCTACTACAGCTACGTCGGGGCCGTGCTGCCGTTCGGCGAACGCGTGCAGGGACGCGGCTGGTTCCAGCGCTACTGGCTCGATGCATTCGGCTACGAATACGACGGCGGCCCCGGCCGCATCCAGGCCGACGCACTCGGGGTGGAGGGCGCAGTCGGTTACGGAGGGTCGAGCGAGCGCGGCTGGTGGAGCACCTCGGTCGGCGTGCGGTATACCGACACCTCGCTCGACCCCGACGACCGTTCGGCAAGTGCGCGCGGCAGCCAGCTCGGCGCCAAGTTCCAGCTCGAAGGCGAGGCCACGCTGGCGCCGGAGTGGCGCATCAGTGCGATCGCCTCGTATACCAACGAGCAGCACGGTTACTGGACGCGCATGCGACTCATGCGCGGCAATCCGTCGACCCATGCGTTCGGCATCGAGGCCCTGGCCGGCGGCAACGACGAAGCCGATTCGACCGCAATCGGCGTGGTCACGTCGTTCCGGACCGGGCCTGCCTCGCCCTGGACCATCGGACTCAAGGCGGGTTACCGCTTCCAGGACGACGCCGACGGGGCGTACGGTGGCGTCGAACTCGGCTACTCCATCTGATCCGCGGCTTCGCCGGCAGGGTGCTCGACGATCCTGCGCCCGGTCGCGTTGAGCTCGAAGTCCTCGCGCGTCAGTGACCGGTTGATGCCGAAGGCGGCCTTCGCACCTTCCGCAGCGGCGATGACCACGAGCTGCACGTCGCCCGCGATGTTTCCTGCAATGAACACGCCGGGGACGTCCGTCGCCTCGTAACGACTGCAATGCACGTTGCCGTCGCGCCGCATGCGGCACCCGAGGCGGCGCGGAAGTTCCGACCGGGCCTGAGCGGGCAGGTCGAAGAACATGAAACGGCGCGGCAGGCGCCGACCGTCCTCGAAGACCACGGCCTCGAGCCGGCCGTCGCGGCCGTCGAGTCGCGCGATGCGATCCTCGATCAGCCGCACGCCGTTGCGGGCGAGCTGGCGTTTCTGCTCGGCCTTGAGCCCGGACGGCCCGTTGGCGCAGACCACGATGTCTTCGCTCCAGGCCGTCAGGGCGCGCGCCATTTCGAACGCGCGGCCGCGGCGTCCGTAGACCGCGACCGCCTCGCCACGCGCCTCCCAGCCGTCGCAGTACGGACAATGATGCACGGTGCGGCCATAGAACTCCTCGATGCCTGCGAGCGGGGGCAGCGTATCGCGCACTCCCGTCGCCAGCAGCAGCTTGCGGCACCTTGCGACCGAGCCGTCGTCCAGGTGGACGTCGAATCCTCGCGTCGCTGCGGCGACGTCGACGACGGTGCAGTCGCGCAACTCGACGCCGTCGTACGGGGCGAGTCCGTGCCGCGCCTGCGCCAGGAAGTCCAGGGGCGGGAGGCCTTCGCAGGCGATGAAGCCATGCAGCGCGTGCGAGTGGCGATTGCGCGGTTCGCCGGCATCGCAGACCAGCACCTGCCGCCGGCAGCGTCCGAGCACCAGTGCGGCGCTCAGCCCGGCTGGACCGCCGCCGACGATGATCGCATCCCAGGTCTTGCCGTCCTTGTGCACCGTGGTCCCTCCGGCGTCCGTGCCGTCGGCTCGCGGCGTCCGCCGCGGGTTTGTATGCTGGCATCCTAGCCCGTCGCACGGACGCGCGCGAACCTCGACCAAGGCAGCGGGATGCACCGGAAATTCACGCACGCTGGAAGATCCGCAGGTGCCGGCCGGGCATCCCTGCTACGCCGCTCGGCGCGGGCGTTGGCGATGGTGGGCGTGCTTTCGGGCTGTGCCGGGCGGCAACCGGTCCCGCCGGCTGCCGCCGCGGACGTGCCGGCATCGACGGGTGAGCATCGCGCGCCGGCGCCGGTTGCGGCCGACGCGCGCCACTGGCCCGACGTCAACAGCCATGCCGATCCGCAGGCCTTCGTCACCCGTCACCTCGACCTCTCGCTCGAGGTGGATTTCAAATGCCGTTGCCTCCGTGGCGCCGCCACGCTCGAGCTCGATCGAATCGATCCTGAGGCCACCGAGCTCGTGCTCGACACGCGTGACCTCGCCGTCGGGTCGGTGCGC
Source organism: uncultured Gammaproteobacteria bacterium (assembly GCA_963714645.1). Taxonomy (GTDB): domain Bacteria; phylum Pseudomonadota; class Gammaproteobacteria; order Steroidobacterales; family Steroidobacteraceae; genus RPQJ01. The sequence continues at coordinate 15,536 of CAVQQX010000135.1, read as the reverse complement.
GTGGCCGCCACCGATGGCGGACCGTTCACGCCGACTGCCTACACGCTCGGCAGGCGCGACGACGTGCTCGGAAGCCCGCTCAGGATCGCAGTGCCCCGGGGCACCGGGCGCGTGCGCATCGACTACGCGACGTCGCCCGACGCTTCGGGCCTGCAGTGGCTCGAACCTGCGCAGACCGCCGGCAAGCGACGACCGTTCCTGTTCAGCCAGGCCCAGGCGCTGCATGCGCGGTCCTTCGTGCCGTCACAGGACACCCCGCGCATCCGTGCGACCTACCAGGCCACACTGCGCGTTCCCGCGGGTTTCGTCGCGGCGATGGCGGCGGAAGCCGACCCGCGCAACCGCCGCGGAGGCACCGAGTTCCGGTTTCGCATGCCACAGCCGGTTCCGTCGTACCTGATCGCCCTCGCGGTCGGGGACCTCGAGTTCCGCGCCACCGGCGTGCGCACGGGCGTGTGGGCGGAACCGTCGATGCTGGAGGCGGCTGCACGCGAGTTCGCGGACGCCGAGGCGATGCTCGTGACCACGGAGGCAATGTACGGGCCGTATCGCTGGGGCCGATACGACGTGCTGGTGCTGCCGCCGTCGTTCCCCTACGGCGGCATGGAAAACCCGCGCCTCACGTTCATGACGCCTACCGTCGTCGTCGGCGACAGGTCGCTGGTCAACGTGCTCGCCCACGAGCTCGCGCACTCGTGGTCGGGCAACCTCGTCACCAACGCGACGTGGCGTGACGTCTGGCTCAACGAGGGATTCACCAACTACTTCGAGCGCCGCATCGTTGAAGCCGTCTACGGGCGCGAGCGCGCGGCCATGGAGTGGGGCGTCGGCATGCAGGAGATGCAGCGCAGCCTCGAGGCGTTGCGACCGGAAGAGGCCTGGCGCGCGGAGCTCGCACCCGACCTGGCCACGCACCCCGGTGAAACAGGTTCGGTCGTCGCCAACGACAAGGGCGCCCTGTTCCTCTACCAGCTGGAGCGAATCTACGGCCGCGACCGCCTCGACGCGTTCCTGCACGGCTGGTTCGAGCGGCATGCGTTCACCAGCGTCACCACGCCGCAGTTCGTCGCCGAGCTGCAGCGCGAGCTGCTCGATCGTTTACCCGGACGAATCGACGCCGGGTTCCTGCGACGGTGGATCGACGAACCGGGGGTGCCCGCCGATGCATTGCAGGTCGCGTCGGACGCGTTCGCCAAGGTCGATGCGCAGCGCGAAGCCTGGCAACGTGGCGATCTGCCGACGGCGGGTCTCGAGACGACGCAATGGTCGGTGCAGGAGTGGCTGCACTTCGTGGATCACGTCTCGAGGCCACAGCCGCTCGCCCGGCTCGTGGAACTCGATCGACGCTTCGGCCTCACGGATTCTCCGAACGCGGAGGTGGCGCACGTGTGGTTTCGCCTCGCGCTCGCGAGCGGCTACCGGGACGTCGACGCGGCACTGGAGCGCTACCTGATGCGGATCGGCCGCATCAAGCTGATCCGGCCGCTCTATGCCGATCTCATGCGCAGTCCGGCCGGCGCCGGGCTTGCGCGACGCGTCTACGCGCAGGCGCGACCCGGTTATCACCCGATCGCCCAGCAGGCGCTGGACAGGGTGGTAAAGTGACCACATGAAACGGCGCCCCCCGTCCCAGCTCGAGGAACTCAAGCGACGCGTGACGGCGACGGACGCCGACGTCATCGACGAGTTGTACGGCCTGGAACCCGTCTTCGAGCCCGACGAGCCCGCGCGCCCGGCACGGTCGGGCACGGAGTTCGTCGCCATCGTCTGTCCTTACTGCTGGGAACGGTTCGAGACCCAGGTCGATCTGTCCGCAGGCTCGTCGAGTTACGTGGAGGACTGCCAGGTGTGCTGCCAGCCGATCGAACTCAGCGCCGAGGTCGATGCCGACGGCCGGCTGGTCGTACTCAAGCCGGAGCGGATGGACTGAGACCTGTCACCAGGTCCGCAGCGAACGCCCACGCGAGCGTGCGGCCGAGCCCGTCGGCGTCGATGCCTTCCACGTCGAGCGCCGTACCGAGGTCGTGGCCGGCCTGCAGCGCGGCCAGCGTCGCAAACTCTGCCGGTTCGAGCCGGTAGATCACGATCCCGCGCTCGAGGCACGCGACGGCGCAGCATTCGCCGCCGCGCGCGAGGTCGACGGCCGGACCCGGCTCCGTGCCCTGGTTCGCCTGCCACACGGACCACACCGGAAATGCGGACTCGACCAGGCGCAGGGACGGCTGCAGCTGCAGGCGCAGGCGGTCCAGTTGGGTGGGCTCGATCGTGGCCAGGGAGTCCAGCGCCAACGGTGGGCCGCGGCCGGCGACCGCGGATTCCTCGCAGCTCCATTCGAGCCGCGCCAGGTCGGCGAGCCACGCGTAGTCGGAATCGGTCAAGCGCACCGCGAGCCAGGCCGGGAATGCCGCGCCGACCCAGTGCAGGTCGCCGCTCGGCGACGGATGCGACGCGCGATACTCGCGGGCGAGCCGGCGGAAGAAGTCCGCACCGACGCGCCGGCGAATCACCGGGAATGTCGCCTCGAGCGCGGCCAGGAAAAACTGCCATGCGTTGTTGCGATAGACGCCAAAGCGCTCCTCGACGACCGGCCCGGCGAGCGACCTCACGAGGTCGCGCGGAATCGGCCCCTGCGTACGCAAGCCGCCGGCAAATGCATGCTGGAGCAGGGAGAGCGACGGGGGCGGTTCAGGCGACTGCGGCATGTCCGGCCCGGTCGATCAGCGCGTCCGCACGACGCGCCTCGGCCACGAGGACGGCGAGCGCCGGCACGTCCGTGTCCCACTCGATCAGCGTGGGTACCGGACCGAAACGTCGCAACGCGCGTCGGTACAACTGCCAGACCTCGTCGCACACCGCGGAGCCGTGGTCGTCGATCAGCAACGTCCCGGCGCCGAAGCTGCGGCGGGAATGGCCTGCGAGGTGGATCTCCTGCACGGCCTCGATCGGCAAGGCGGCGAAGAAGCGGTCGACGTCGAGCCCGAGGTTCGCGGCATTGACGTAGGCGTTGTTGACATCGAGCAGCAGGCCGCAGCCCGAGCGCTCGACGACGGCGGCGAGGAACTCGCCCTCTTCGAGCTGCGATTCGGCGAAGGCCACGTACGCGCTCAGGTTCTCCAGCAGCAACTGCCGCCCGAGGCAGTCCTGAACTTCGCGCACGCGCGCCGCGAGGTGTTCGACGGCTTCGTCGGTGTACGGCAGCGGCAGCAGGTCGTTGAAATGCTCGCCGTCCATGTGGGTCCAGCACGCGTGTTCGCTCACGAGCGCCGGCTCGTACCGTCGTACGGCCGCGCCGACCCGCGCGAGGTGCTCCCGGTCGAGCGCCGCGCTCGAGCCGAGCCCGAGCCCGACGCCGTGGAGGCTCAGCGGGTAACGTTCGCGCACACGATCGAGCAGCCGGGCGCCGGCGCTGCCCGCGTGGAAGTAATTCTCGGTGTGCACTTCGAGCCAGCCGACGTCCACCGGCTCGAGCAGGATCGCGTCGTGATGGACACTGCGCAGCCCGATCCCGGCGCCGCGCGGCAACCGGGACGGTGCGGGCACGTCCGTCACGGAGGCGTCACTCGGCCTGGGCGGGTGCCTCGAGCTTGCCACCCTGGTTCTCGCATTCCGCCTTCGGCGCGTACTTCCACTCGGCCGGGTCGTCGTCGGTCTTCGATGCGCCTGCACAACTGTGCGTCGAAGTTGCACAATCGTTCTTGCCCGCCTTTACGATGCCGTAGCACTTGACCTTGCCGTCCTTGGCTTCGCCCGCCGCTTCGTGATGGTTGGCCGAGGCGACGCCGGCGGCCAGCAGGCTGCCGATCGCAGTGGCAAGGGTCAGGCTCTTCAGGTTCATGGGACCATTCCTCCAATAGATGCGCCAAGGTCGGATTATGCGGACGGACGGGCCTGCGCGCGAGCGGATTGGCTTCGGCGCGCAGCGGTGGCAGCATGCCAGCCTCGCTGGCACACCAACCCCATGAGCCTCAAGAACTGGATTTCCCGGCAGTTGACCCCGGCACCCCCGGGCGGGAGCGCGACGGAGAACGACCTCCATGTCGCGGTCGCCGCGCTGCTCGTCGAGGTCCTGCGCGCCGATTACGACGTCGGCTCGGGCGAACGCCAGCAGGTCGTGGAATCCCTGGCGCGGCTGCTGGGCCTGCCGGCCGAGGCGAGCCAGGCGCTCGTCGTCGAGGCCGAACGGCAGATCGACCATGCCCACGATCTCTACCAGTACACGTCGCAGATCAACCGGGCGTGGTCCGACACCGAAAAGGCGCGCCTGCTCGAGGCGCTCTGGCGCGTCGCACGGTCCGACCGCACCGTGCACAAGTACGAGGAACACCTGATCCGGCGCGTGGCCGACCTGCTGCACGTCCCGCATGCAGGCTTCATCTCGGCCAAGCTGCGCTCGGCGGAGAGCGGCAACGAAGCCTGAGGCGCTTGCGAAGATTCCGACATAATCCCCGGCGGAGCCAGCAGTTTTTGGTCTCCGTCTTGCGGGACGGCCGTACGGTCGGGTACGTTCCGCGACAGGGAGACGAAAAATGACGCTGATGGAATCGCCCGAAGCGGCGCCCATGCTGCAGAAGATCGCCGTGCTGAACCCCAAGGGCGGTTCGGGCAAGTCGACGGTCGCGACCAATCTCGCGGCTTATTACGCCTGGCGTGGCCGCAGCGTCGCTTTGATGGACCACGATCCGCAGGGCTCCAGCATGCGCTGGCTCAAGCTGCGGCCGGCGGACCTGCCGCCGATCCACGGCATCGCAGCCTTCGAGAAGAAGCTGGGTGTGACTCGCGCCTTCGCGCTGCGGACGCCGCCCGGCACCGAGCGGCTGATCGTCGACACGCCGGCTGCGGTCACGCCGCTGCAGATGCCCGAACTCACGCAGGACGCCCACGCGATCGTCGTGCCGGTCATGCCGTCCGAGATCGACATCCATGCGGCTTCGCGCTGCATCGCCGACCTGCTGCTGGTCGCTCGAGTGCACCGGTCGGAACGCCGGCTGGTGATCGTCGCCAACCGCGCGCGACGCTACACGAAGGCATTCTCGTCATTGATGCGGTTTCTCGAGAGCCTGCGCATTCCGGTCGTGGCCGTGCTGCGCGATTCGCAGGCGTACGTACGCTCGGCGGAGTGCGGCATGGGCATCCACGAGATGAAGGGCGCGCTGCTGCAGGAAGACCTCGACACCTGGCGCCCGCTCATGGACTGGCTCGAGCGCCGTACCGTGCCGGCCCTGGAAGTCCCGCTCGCTGCCGGCGAGGCACACACCGCCGGCGAGGCACACACCGCGACCGGGGGATTCCCGACGCTTTCACGCTGACGGCCCCGCCTGCGCGGGGCGTTCGATCATTCGAGGTCAGCGCGCGCCGGCCGGGCGGTTCGACACCTTCTCGGCACCTGCCGTGAACAGCGAAGCCTCGTCGGCGACCGTGAACGCCACCATGTTGGGACGGCCTTCCGCGTCATTGGTGCTGCCGACCATCACGACGATCGGGGCATCGCGCGTCCACATCATGTAGGTGAAGCGCGACTGAATCGCGCCTTCGTCGCGCTTGACTGCGTCGAAGTCGCCGAAGCGCGTGCGCGAACGATTCACGATCGCGAGCAGCGCGGGCAGCGTGGCATCCATCCTGGCAGTGGCGCTCGCCATCGTGCCGTCGCCGCCGATCAGGAAGCAGAGCTCGCGCGTCTGGTGCTGCGGCGGCAGGCCGAGCAGCGGCTGGCGGCTCGGCGCGCAGTAGCGCTCCGTGCCGGTTTCGTCCTTGTCCCAGGCGCCGCCGGGATACTTGGTCTGGATGCTGCCCTTGCCGGCTTTCCACCCGAGTCCGAATGCACCCCCACGGAACTGGTCCGACACGGCGCCGGCCTGCGCGGTGCCGGCGAACAGCAGGGCGACCAGAGCGCCGACGAAAGACTTGAAGGGACGCAGGCCACGCATTGCATTCGACTCCCGGAATGACCAGTCGCGGGCCAGCATAGGTCGCTGCCAGGCGTCGCTCCGCGGCTTGCATCGAAAGCACGACGCGCCTCTCACGTCGCGCTTTCACGCATTGACATAATACCTACGGAGCGTCGCCGTCGCTCCTGGACAGCGCGGCTTCGAGCTGCAGGAGGTCGTCCGGCGTATCGAGGTCGATGCCGGCATTGCTCATCGGGACGCGAACGACACGGTCGATGTTGCGCTTCAATACCGTGCGCGGGTCGCGGTCGCCGCGCAGCGACAGCAGGTCGGTGAAGGCCCAGCGCGGAAAGATCGCGGGCAGCCCCGGGGCGCCGCGATAGAGCGCTGCGGCGATCAGTACCGGGTGGCGTTTCCAGCTCGCGTGCAGGCGCCGCAGGTCGTCGGCCGTCACGGCCACCTGGTCGGCGAGCAGCAACAGCAGCGCGGAGGATCCCGGCGGTGCAGCGTGCACGGCCGTGCGCACCGAGCTCGCGATGCCTTCCTCCCAGCCCCGGTTCAAAGCGATCGAAACGGCACGCTGACGCAAGGCGGGCGCGATCCGCCTGACGTGCGCGCCGAGCACGACCGTGACCGACTGTCCCACGACGAACGCGGAGGCGGCGGCGAGTTCGTGCAGCACCGGCTCGCCGCGCAACCGCACGAGCTGCTTGACGTCGCCGAAGCGGGTCCCGGCACCCGCCGCGAGGATGGCCGCATGCAGGCCTGAGAGGGCTTCGTCCATGCCGTCGTTAGTTTGCCTGCCGCGATGCAAGAAGATACAGTCCCGCGGCTAGAAACAACGATTTACCCTCCGATTCGTCCCGGACGCCGTCGCGCGCAGAGCTGGCGCGACGCCTGGCCCGTGGGCGACCCAAAGCGAGAACGAGTCCGACCGTGCAAGCCTGGCGAGTCCACAAGTTCGGCGGTTCCAGCGTCGCGGACGCCGCGTGCATGGAGCGGGTGGCCCGTATCGTCGAAGACGACGCGGCCCCGCGCAAGGCCGTCGTGCTCTCGGCCTGTCGCGGCGTCACCGACGCACTGCTCGGCCTGGTCTCGCTGGCGGAGCAGGGGTCGCCGGCCCTCGACGAACGCCTGGGCGAACTGCGCACCCGCCACGTCGCCATCGCCGGAGAGCTGCTCGACGACGGCCTGCGAGACGAGTTCACCGCCGCGCTCGAGGCGGACCTGCGCGACATCGCCGGGATCCTGCAGACCGTCCGGCTCGTGCGCAGCGCCTCGGGCACGCTGCGCGACCTGGTCGCCGGCTACGGCGAGCTCTGGTCGACGCGAATCTTCGAACGCCTGCTGCGGCGACGCGGCCGGGGGCCCGTGCAGTGGCTCGATGCGCGCCGTGCGCTGCTCGTCGAATGGGGCCCGATGGGCCCCGGCGTGCGCTGGGACCAGTCGCGGGAGCGGCTCGGCGAACTGGTCGCGCCGCAGTTCTCCGGCACCCTGGTGATCACCGGGTTCATCGCGACCGACACGCAGGGCCTGCAGACGACGCTCGGGCGCAACGGCAGCGACTACTCGGCCTCGATCTTCGGGTCGCTGCTCGACGCGGGCGAGATCGTGATCTGGACCGACGTCGACGGCGTGCTGAGCGCGGACCCGCGACTCGTCCCCGAGGCACGCGTGATCGACACGCTTTCATACAACGAGGCGATGGAACTCGCGTACTTCGGTGCCAAGGTGATCCACCCCGCGACCATGGCGCCGGCGGTGCAGAAACGCATCCCGATCTGGATCCGCAATACCTTCGCCGCGGATCGCAAGGGCACACTGATCCACGCGCGTTCCGAGCCCGATCCGCTGGTCAAGGGCATCACGACGATCGACCACATCGCGCTCGTGAACCTCGAAGGCGCGGGCATGATCGGCGTGCCGGGCACGGCCCACCGGCTCTTCGGAGCGCTCCGCGAAGAAAGCATCTCGGTGATCCTGATCTCGCAGGGCAGCTCGGAACACTCGATCTGCTTCGCGGTGCCGGGAGCCGAGGCCGAGCGGGCCGAGCGCGTCGTGCGGCGTGCGTTCGACCCGGAGCTGCGCGCGGGACAGATCCAGAGCATCGAGGTCGACCACCGCTGCAGCATCCTGGCAGTCGTCGGCGACGGCATGGCCGGCGCGCACGGTGTCGCGGCCAAGGTCTTCCAGGCGCTCGGCTCAGCCGGCGTCAACGTGCGCGCGATCGCTCAGGGTGCCTCCGAGCGCAACATCTCGGTCGTGATCGACGGACGCAGCAGCGCACGCGCCCTGCGTGCCGTGCATTCGAGCTTCTACCTCTCGGCCCACACGGTCTCGATCGGCGTGATCGGACCGGGTCTCGTCGGCGGATCGCTGCTTGGGCAGCTCGCGAGCCAGGCCGCTCGGCTCAAGCGCGACTTCAAGGTCGACCTGCGCGTCAGGGCGATCGCCGGGTCTCGAGCCATGGTGCTCGCGCCCGTGGAGATCGACCTCGCGCGCTGGCGCGACGAGTATCGGCAGGCCGGGACGCCGCTCGACCTCGACCGGTTTGCAGAGCACGTGCATGCGGACCACGTGCCACATGCCGTCATCATCGATTGCACCGCGAGTGCGGACGTGGCGAAGCGCTATCCCGACTGGCTTGCTGCCGGCATTCACGTCGTCACGCCGAACAAGAAGGCGAACAGCGCGGCCTACGACGAATACGTCCGCATCCGCGAATCGCGCCGGGCGGCGGGGTCGCACTATCTCTACGAGGCCACGGTCGGCGCCGGGCTGCCGGTGATGCAGACCCTGCGGGACCTGCGCGAAACCGGCGACGAGATCCGGCGCATCGAGGGCATGTTCTCCGGCACGCTCGCGTATCTCTTCAATACCTGGGACGGCAGCGAGGCCTTCTCCTCGGTGGTCAAGCGCGCCCGCTCCCTGGGCTACACCGAGCCCGACCCCCGCGACGATCTCTCCGGGATGGACGTGGCGCGCAAGCTGATCATCCTCGCCCGCGAGATGCGCCTGCGCCTGGAGCTCGCCGACGTGCGCGTGGAGAGCCTCGTGCCCGGGGCGCTCGCGGCTTGCAGCATCGACGAATTCCTCGAGCGGCTGTCCGCCTTCGACGACGCGATGCTCGCACGGTTGCGCGAGGCGACCGCACGCGGCAACGTCCTGCGGTACGTCGGGTCGGTCGATGCGCAGGGCCGGGCGGAGGTGGGGCTCGTGGAGCTGCCACGCTCGCATCCGTTCGCCAACATCGCCCTGACCGACAACATCGTGCGGTTCCAGACCGCCCGTTACGACCAGAATCCCCTGATCGTCCAGGGACCCGGTGCCGGGCCCGACGTGACGGCCGCCGGGGTCTTCGCCGACCTGCTGCGGGTCTGCGCCTATCTCGGGGCCAAGCTGTGACCGAGCCCGCGGCGCGCGCTTCGGCCACGGCCTTCGCGCCTGCCAGTGTGGGCAATGTCGGCGTCGGGTTCGACATCCTCGGGCATTCCGTTGCGGCCCTCGGCGACCGCGTCCGGGCCATCCGGCGTGAGGAGCGCGGCGTCGGCATCCGCGCCATCACCGGCCTGCACGTCGACCTGCCGCTCGCGGCCGAGAAGAACACCGCCGGCATGGCGGTGCTGGCGCTCGCGAAGGACCTGGAACTGCCGTTCGGGTTCGACCTCGAAATCGACAAGGGCATCCCGCTCGGGTCGGGCCTCGGAGGCTCGGCGGCGTCTGCCGTCGCGGGCGTCGTCGCCGCCGCTGCGCTGGTGGGGGAGCCGATCGACCGCACCCAGCTGCTCAAGTACGCGATGCAGGGGGAAGCCGTCGCCAGCGGTTCCGTGCACGTCGACAACATCGCCCCCTCGCTCTTCGGCGGCCTCGTGCTGACGGTGGGAATCGACAATCCCTTCGTCAAGCAGATCCCCGTGCCGGAGAACGTGCGCTGCGTGCTGGTGCACCCGCACATGGTGCTGCCCACGCGCGAGGCGCGCGCGATGCTGAGCAAGACGGTCGCACTGGCAGACGTGATCTGGCAGCAGGCGAACCTGGCCGGCTTTCTCGCGGGTTGCTTCAGCAACGACATCGCGCTGATCCGCGAGTCGCTGCTCGACGTGGTGATCGAGCCGCAACGCCAGGTTCTCATCCCGGGGTTTCTCGACGTGAAGCAGGCCGCACTCGGCGCCGGCGCGCTGGGCGGCTCGATCTCCGGCGCCGGACCGACGGTGTTCGCGTGGGCGGACGCGGCCGATGCCGAGAAAGTGCGCAGGGGCATGGTGGAAGCGTTCGCGCGCCACGGGCTCGAGAGCGACAGCTGGGTCTCGGCCATCGACCGCGCGGGCGCGCGGGTCGTCGGCGACTAGGTCGGGACTGGAGACGTACGCAGCCATGGCAATGGGTGTCGACAGGCCCTGATGCTTTACCGCAGCACACGTGATGCCGCACACACCACGGGACTCGGCCGGGCCATCGAGCAAGGTCTCGCCGCGGACGGGGGGTTGTACGTGCCGGAAGCGATGCCGCACCTCGACCTCGGCGCGTTCGGTGCGGCGGCGGACATTCGTCACGTTGCCAGGGTCCTGCTCCAGCCATTTGCGGCCGGCGATGCGCTGGCGGTCGAAATTCCTGCCATCGTCGACGAAGCATTCGATTTCCCCGTCCCCGTCGTCGAGGTGCCGGCGGCGGCGGGGCCGCTCGCCGTGCTCGAGCTGTTCCACGGTCCGACGGCAGCATTCAAGGACTTCGGCGCGCGTTTCCTCGCCGCCGCGCTCGCGCGCAGGCCGCGGCCCGCAGCCGCCCGCAAGCTCACGATCCTCGTCGCCACCTCCGGCGACACGGGGGGCGCGGTCGCAGCTGCGTTCCATCGTCGACCCTGGGTCGACGTCGTCGTGCTGTATCCGCGCGGGCTGGTCTCGCCGCGGCAGGAGCAGCAGCTCGCCTGCTGGGGCGACAACGTGCGGACGTTCGCGGTGGCGGGTTCGTTCGACGACTGCCAGCGCATGGTCAAGGAGGCGTTCGTCGATCCGGCGCTCGCGACGTCGATGCAGCTCTCGTCCGCGAACAGCATCAACGTGGGCCGCCTGCTGCCGCAGATGGCGTACTACGCGATGTCGAGCCTGGAGCTCTACCGTCGCGACGGGTGCAAGCCGAACTACATCGTCCCGTCGGGCAACCTCGGCAACGTGGCCGCCTGCCTGTGGGCGCGCGAGGCCGGCCTTCCGATCGGGGAAATCCTGCTCGCGACGAACGCCAACCGGACGGTGCCGGACTACCTCGACACCGGCGAGTGGCGACCGCGCCCGAGCGTCGCTACGCTTGCCTCCGCAATGGACGTCGGCAATCCCAGCAACATGGAGCGGCTGCGCTGGCTGCTCGGCGCGGGCGAGGGCCTGCGCGCGGCGATCTCCGCCCGCTCGGTGACCGACGACGAAATCCGCGGCACCATCCGGCGCGATTTCACCGAGCTCGGCCAGACCTGGTGTCCGCATACCGCGACCGCGGCCTGCGTGTATCGAGGCCTGCCGGCGGCGCGTCGGCGCGAGCGCTGGGTGCTCGTCGCGACAGCGCATCCGGCTAAGTTCAACGAGATCGTCGAGCCACTGATCGGACAGCCCGTGCCGGTGCCCCCGGCGCTGGCGGCACTGCTCGAGCTGCCGGCGTTGCAGCGCGAGATCGGGCCCACGCTCGGGGCGCTGCGACAGGTTCTGGGGGAGGGTGACGCTTGAAGACCGTGCTGGGACTGCCGCTGTGGCTGTGGGTCGTGTTCGGGGCGGCTGCGTTCGCCGCCGCGGCGTATTTCATTCGCGAGCAGGTCCGGCTGATCCGCGCCCGGCGCGCGATCGACAACGTGATCTCGTCGGTGGCCTACGACGAGCTGCGTAACGTGCTGCTGCCGACGGGGTCGGGCGAGCAGATCCACGTGAACTACCTGCTGCTGACCCAGAAGGGGCTGCTGCTGATCGACCTGTTCGACGCGCACGGCGTGATATTCGCCGGCGAGAAGATGGAGCAGTGGTCCATCTTCGGCCCGAAGCGGCATTTCATGATCTCGAACCCGTTGCCCATGCTCTACGACCGCGTGGCAGCCGTGCGTCAGTACGCGGGCGACAATGTCCCGGTCGACGGTCGAATCGTGTTCTCGATGCGCGGCGAGTTCCCGAAGGGAAGACCCGACGCCGTGATCCGGCTCGACGAGCTGCAGGACCTATATCCGGCGGTCGAGAAATCCGCCGGAGGAGGCGCCGCGGCAGCCTTCGCCGACGTCTGGGACCGCATCCGGCACGCCTCTCAGCCGAATCCGCTGGCCCGCTGACGCTGACGCTGGGGCGGCTCGACCACCCCTGAAGTCAGGCGACCTTGCGCTGCCCGTGGCATGCGGCATGGTCGGCCAGCACGTGCGCCACGCAAGCCGTGACCTTGCGCGCCGTCTCCAGGTGCAGGAATTCGTTCGGGCCGTGGGCGTTGGAGTGGGGGCCCAGCACCCCGGTCACGAGAAACTGCGTCCCGGGAAATTTCCCGCCCAGCATGCCCATGAACGGAATGCTGCCGCCCGTGCCCATGTACATCGCATCGCGCCCGAAGCAGGCACGTGAAGCTTTGTGCATCGCGCGCTCGAGCCACTCCGCGACCGGCGGCGCGTTCCAGCCGGCCATGGACGACTCGACGTCGAACGCGACTCTCGCCCCGTAAGGTGGATCGGCCTCCAGGGTTCGCTTGATCGCCGCGGCCGCGATCGACGCGTCGGTGGTCGGGGGCAGGCGAAAGGACAGCTTGAGGCTCGTGAACGGTCGCAGCACGTTGCCGGCGCTCTGGAACGCTGGCAGGCCGTCCGCGCCGGTCACGCTCAGCGTCGGTCGCCAGGTATTGTTGAGCAGCAGCTCGAGAGGGTCGTTCGCGACCGGACGCATGCCGGGCAGCAGCGGAAACTTCGCGTGCACGAGTTCGCCGAGCGTGCGGGCTGCGGCCTCGGCCTGGGCGCGCCGTTGCGCGGGCACAGGGGCGGCCAGCTCGTCGATGAGCAACGCGCCGGAGTGAACGTCCTCCACCCGCGCCAACAGCTCGCGCAGGATCCGGAAGCTCGAGGGCACCACGCCGCTCGCGGCCCCGGAGTGTACGCCCTCGCGCAGCACGTCGACGCGCAGCGTGCCGATCAGGTTGCCGCGCAGTGACGTCGTGCACCAGAGCTGTTCGTAGCTGCCGCACTCCGCGTCGAGACACACCACGAGGCTCGGCCGCCCGAGCCGACTGCCCAGGGCGTCGATGTGCGCGGGCAGGTCGGGACTGCCGCTTTCCTCGCTCGCCTCGATGAGCACCACGCAGCGCGCGTGCGGGACGCGCTGCTCGCGCAGTGCCCGAAGTGCCGCGAGCGCGGAGAACAGCGCATAGCCGTCGTCGGCGCCGCCGCGGCCGTAAAGGCGGCCGTCGCGCAGCACGGGCGTCCAGGGCGCGAGGCCGTCGGACCAGCCGTCGAATTCCGGTTGCTTGTCGAGATGGCCGTACATCAGCACGCAATCGTCGACTTGCCCCGGGACGTCGACCATCAGCACCGGCGTGCGTCCCGCGAGTCGCAGGACTTCCACCTTGCACCCCTCGGGTGCCTCCGCTTCCGCCCAGCGCTGCATCAGCTGCACGGCCTGCTCCATGTAACCGTGGGCCACCCAGTCCGGGTCGAAGTTCGGCGACTTGTTCGGGATGCGCACGTACTCGATCAGCCGCGGCAGGATCGAGTCGTCCCACAGTCGATCGACGAACACTTTAACTTTAGAGATATCCATTTGAATCAGTCATTTGAAAGATATTCATATGGCGTGGTTGAAGTCAGGGACCTCAACCCGGAAGCGTTGGCACCTCAGGCCGGAAAGCCGAAGAACTCTAGCGCATTGCGCGTCGTGGCGGCGGCCACCGTTCCGTAGTCGACGCCGCGGCACGCGGCGATCGTCCGCACGATGTGCGGCAGGAATTTCGGCTCGTTGCGCCGATGCGCGGGCCTGGGGTCCAGGTCGCGAGGCAACAGGTAGGGCGCGTCCGTCTCCACCATCAGCCGCTCGAGCGGCACGAGCCGCACCAGTTCGCGCAGGTGGCGGCCGCGCCGCTCGTCGCAGATCCAGCCCGTGATTCCGACCGACAGCCCGAGATCGAGGGAGTCGCGCAGTTCGCGCGCGTCGCCCGTGAAGCAGTGTGCGACCCCGCCGGCGAGGCGCGGTCGATACTCGCGCAGGATGGCGATGAACGCGTCGTGCGCGTCACGCTGGTGCAGGAACACGGGTTTGCGCAGTTCCACTGCCAGCTCGAGCTGCCAGCGAAAGGCGCGCTCCTGGTCGGCGTGGGGCGAGAGGTTGCGAAACCAGTCGAGGCCGCACTCCCCGGCGGCGCCGACTTCCGGTGCCGCGACGAGCTCGCGCAGCGCCGGCAGGTCTTCGGCGCGCAGCTCTGTCGCGTGGTGCGGATGGACCCCGGCCGTGCAGCGGAAGTGAACGGAGTCGTCGCGGACGAGCGCGATCGCCGCGCGTGAATTTTCGAGCGTGCTGCCCGTGACGACCATGTGCGCGACACCTGCGTGGCGCGCCGCCGCGACGACCTGCAGCCGGTCGTGGTCGAAGCTGTCGTGGGTGAGGTTGAGGCCGATGTCGACGACGGAGGGTGAGTGCAGGGTCATGTGGCCGGGCTGTGGTAACGTTCGCGGCTTTCCGAGCGTAGCGAGTCCGCATGTCCCTGGACAAGGCAGCCCTCGAAAGCCTGCGCCTCGACCGATCCGCCGCCGCCGACCGCTACCGCGAGCGGGGCGGCTCGCGCCGACGGTGGTGGATCGCGGGCGCGGTCGTCGCGTTCCTCGCCGCCATGTTCGCGTGGCGCGCGTCGACCAGCGCCATCCCCGTGCACACCATGACCGTCGCAGCACCTGCCGCGAACGGTGCGGTGCTGAACGCTTCGGGCTACGTCGTCGCACGGCGGCTCGCGACGGTCAGTTCGAAGGTGACGGGCCAGGTGAGCGAGGTGCTGTTCGAGGAGGGCGCGGCCGTCGAGGCCGGACAGGTGCTCGCTCGACTCGATCGATCGACGGTCCAGGCGGAGTACGCGGTCGCGACGAGCAGCCTCGAAGCCGCGCGTCGCGGCTTGCGTGAGATCGAGGTGAGGCTCGCCGATGCCCGACGCACGCTCGACCGCAACCGCTCCCTGGTCGAACGCAGGCTGGTCGCGCAGAGCGTGCTGGACGCGTCGGAGGCCGAGGTCGCCGCGCTCACCGCTCGGCTGGCCGCGGCCCGGGCGGACGTCGACGTGGCCGAGGCGCAGGTGGGCCTCAGCCGGCAGGCGCTTGCCGACCTCGACATCCGTGCGCCCTTCGAGGGCGTCGTGATCTCGAAGGACGCGCAACCGGGCGAGATGGTTTCGCCGATGTCGGCCGGCGGCGGTTACACGCGCACCGGCATCGCCACCCTCGTCGACATGGATTCCCGCGAGGTCGAAGTCGACGTCAACGAGGCGTACATCAACCGTGTAAGGGCGGGGCAGAAGGTCGAGTGCGTGCTCGACGCCTATCCCGACTGGAAGGTACCGGCGCACGTGATCGGCATCGTGCCGACCGCGGATCGCCAGAAGGCGACCGTGCGGGTGCGCATCGCGCTCGATGAACTCGATCCACGGATCCTGCCCGACATGGGGATCAAG
>CAVQQX010000134.1:0-9985 GCA_963714645.1 uncultured Gammaproteobacteria bacterium | reverse complement strand
GTCCGGAGCCGGCGCGGGCACCGCATCGCGACTGGCGGACGCGTACGAAGCGCTGGGGGTCCAGGCCGCGGCGACCGACGCAGAGGTGACGCGGGCCTTTCGCAAGCTGATGAGCCAGAATCACCCCGACAAGCTCGTCGCGCAGGGGTTGCCCGAGTCGCTGGTCGCCGCGGCGCACGAGCGCACGCAGCGCATCCTCGAGGCGTACGAGCTGGTGAAGACCCACCGCGGCATCAAGTAAGAACCCACAGCGGGCAGGTTGAGAACGATGGACAGCACGACCCGGAACGACCAGGGGACCACGGGCGATTCGAAAGCGGGAGCGGCCGTGGGCCGGCAAGCGCCGTGGATCGCACCGTCGATCCTCTCGGCCGACTTCGCCCGCCTCGGCGAGGAGGTCCGCAACGTGCTCGCCGCCGGTGCGGACCTCGTCCACTTCGACGTGATGGACAACCACTACGTGCCGAACCTCACGATCGGCCCGCTCGTGTGCGAGGCGCTGCGCAAGCACGGCATCACGGCACCGATCGACGTGCACCTGATGGTGAAGCCCGTCGACCGCATCGTGCCGGATTTCGCCAAGGCGGGCGCCACCTACATCAGCTTCCACCCCGAGGCGAGCGAGCACGTCGACCGCACCATCGGGCTGATCCGGGAGCACGGCTGCCGGCCGGGCCTGGTGTTCAACCCGGCGACGCCGCTCTCGTACCTGGACTACGTGCTCGACAAGATCGACATGGTGCTGCTGATGTCGGTGAACCCGGGCTTCGGCGGCCAGTCGTTCATACCCTCCGCGCTGCGCAAGTTGGCCGCGGCACGCGCGATCATCGATCGCGGCGGCCGGCCGGTGCGGCTCGAGATCGACGGCGGCGTGAAGGTCGACAACATCGAGGCGCTGGCGAAGGCGGGTGCGGACACGTTCGTCGCCGGGTCCGCGATCTTCGGGGCGGGCGACTACAAGGCCACGATCGCGGCGATGCGGGAGCGGGTCGGGTCGGGCTGATCCGGCCCATGTACCTCGCCTACACCCGCGCCGTCAGCCCGACGCTGGCCGACTGCGAACTCACCCACCTCGAACGCGTGCCGATCGACGTCGCGCGCGCCGTCGCCGAACACGCCGCGTATGAACACCGGCTGCGCGAGCTCGGCGTCGCGGTGCGGCGCCTCCCGGCCGAGCCGGACCTGCCAGATGCGGTTTTCGTCGAGGACACGGCCGTGGTGCTCGACGACATCGCCGTCATTGCGCGACCGGCGTCGCCGGTGCGTCGCGAAGAAATCTTCACCGTCGCCGAGACGCTTGCCGCGCACCGGCTCGTCGCGTGGCTCGACGGCACCGCGACACTCGATGGCGGCGACGTGCTGGTCGACGGAAATCGCGTCTTCGTCGGGCTCTCGACGCGCACGAACCGCGACGGCGTCGCGCAGCTCGCGGGCATTCTGCACCCGGTGGGGTACTCGGTGATCCCGGTCAGTTTCCGCGGCTGCCTGCACCTCAAGACGGCGGCCACACGCGTCGCGCCCGGCCTGCTGCTGCTCAACCCGGACTGGGTCGAAGGCAGCGTGTTCTCGGGCCTGCGCGCGATCGCCGTCGACCCGTCGGAACCGCATGCGGGCAATGCGCTCGCGCTCGAAAATGCGGTGATCCACCCGGCGCACTTCCCGCGCACCCGGGCGCGCCTCGAGGCCGAAGGGCTGCGGGTGTTGCCGGTGGAAATGACGGAGCTCGCCAAGGCCGAGGCCGGCGTGACCTGCTGCAGCCTCGTCGTGCGGATAGGGCGACGCTGAACGCGGCCGGGAACGCAGGCTCAGGGCCAGCGGTGCCCCGCCCGTTCGCGCTCGCTCGCGTGCCGGACAGCGCCCGTCTCCGCGGCGACCTGGCATGTCTGAAACAGCGCGTCGGGCTCACCGTGCCTCGATATCACGCCCGGTCGGCGAGCACGTACAGTGGCGGGCAGTTCCCGTTACTGGCGCTCGGCGCGGGCCTCGCGGCTCACGTCTCCCGCGAGCGCCTGGCAACGCTACTCGTCGTCGTCCTCGTCTTCGTCGTCATCCTCGTCGTCCGCGGGAGCGGTCGTCGCCTTCGTCCCGCGGGCGGCGAGGCCGGTCGCCGGTCCGGCGGCGCCGGCCAGCGCTGCCGCTTTGCCCTTCAGGCGCGGCCGCACGCCGTAGACCACCATCGTCTTGCCGCGTGCGGTCAGCAGGCCCTGTTCCTCGAGCACCTTGAGCACGCGTCCCGCCATCTCGCGCGAGCAGCCGACCAGGCGCGAAAGCTCCTGCCGGCTCACCTTGATCTGCGTGCCTTCCGGGTGCGTCATCGCGTCCGGCTCGTTGCAGAGGTCCATGATCGCGTGCGCGACGCGGCCGGTGACGTCGACGAACGCGAGGTCGCCGAGTTTCTTGTTGGTGCGATCGAGACGGCTCGCGAGCTGGGTCGCGAGCTCGAACAGCAGGGTGGGGCTTTCCGCCGCGATCTGGCGAAAGCGCGGGTAGGTCATCTCGGCCAGCTCGCAGGCCGAGCGGGTGCGGACCCAGGCGCTGCGTGCGGGTTGCTCGTTGAACAGGCCCATCTCGCCGAAGAACTGGCCCTTGTTCAGGTAGGCCAGCACCATCTCGTTGCCTTCCTCGTCCTCGATCAGGACCTCCACCGAGCCCTTGATCACGTAATAGAGGACGTCCGGGACGTCTCCCGCATGGATCAGGACCGTCTTCGACGGGACGGTGCGGATCCGGCAATAACTCAGGAAACGGTTGATGGCCGGGATGTCGCTCAGGGGTCGTCCGCCGTGTTCCATGCTCCCGTCCTGTTGAAATGATCTGTTGTTTATGTCAAAGGAACGCTGGCCGAAGCTTTTAATATAAACGTCCGCCGCGCCGCAAGTTTTTACCGGTCCGGCGCATTGGGGACGGCCGCCCTCCGCGCGCTCAGACGCGGTAGGCGGTGCGCGTCATGATCCGCGCGGTCCGGCGCATCAGCTCGCGCACCGGACGGGGCAGGCCCGCGGCTCCGCCAATGCGCGCTTCGTCCGCGTGCCTGTCCTCGTCCTGCTTCATCTGCTCGACGATCCGGCGCGAGCGGGCGTCGGCCGGGGGCAGGTCGTGCAGGTGCGCATCGAGGTGCTCGACCACCTGCTTCTCCGTCTCCTCGACGAAGCCCAGGCTCGTGCGGTCACCGCTCAGTCCCGCCAGAGCCCCGATCGCGAACGACCCCGCATACCACAGCGGAGCGAGCAGGCTCGTGCGGCTGTCCAGCTCGCGCACCCGCCGCTCGCACCAGGCCAAATGGTCCGTTTCCTCGCGCGCCGCTGCCAGCATCTGCTCGCGGACCTGGGAATTCCGGGCCGTCAGCGCCTGGCCGTGATAAAGCGCCTGCGCGGCGATCTCGCCGGCGTGGTTGACCCGCATCAGGCCGGCTGCGTGGCGCCGTGCGCCGGGGTCGGCGTCGGCGAGGGTGTCGGGCAGGCCTTCGTCCGGAAACGGCCGGCTCGACACGTTGGCGGCCGCGACCGTCCTGAGCCCCCGATCGAGCTCCTGCACCAGCCGGTCCAGCAGGGAAAACTCGCGCCGGGGCGGCCACGGGCGATCCGCACGCCTCGGGGGATCACCCGGCCGGGGCGCGGCGGGACGGGAAGTCCCGGCCGGGGAGGCACCAGAGCGTGGGGAGGAAGCCATGGGTAGACCCATTATAGGGCGGCTGGGTTTTTGCAATGGCCCCGTCGCTCGGCTATCATTCGCGGCTCTTTTCGGCACCTGAACCCGGGCCCTGGAGCCCAGAAACCCGACAATGAGCACTGTATTCGCACACCCCGAGACGGTGCGGCGCGACTGGTACGTGGTGGACGCGAGCGGCAAGACGCTCGGCCGCCTGGCCACGCAGCTCGCCGTCCGGCTGCGCGGCAAGCACAAGCCGCAGTACACGCCGCACGTCGACACCGGCGACCACATCATCGTCCTGAACGCGGACAAGATTGCCGTCACCGGCAACAAGCTCACGGACAAGACGTACTACTGGCACACCGGCGCGATCGGCGGCATCAAGAGCCGCACGCTCGACAAGATGATGGCGCAGCACCCCGAGCGTGTCATCGAGATCGCCGTGAAGGGCATGCTGCCGAAGAATCCGCTCGGCCGCGCCATGTTCAAGAAGCTGCACGTGTTCACGGGCGCCAAGCACCCGCACGCCGCGCAGCAGCCGAAGCCGCTCGACCTCTGAGGCCCGCCGATCCCATGCCCGCAGCAACCTCCAGCTCCCGCAACAGCGCCGCCAGCACCCCCCGCAACTACGGAACGGGCCGCCGCAAGACCTCGACCGCGCGCGTCCACCTGCGCCCGGGCACCGGCAAGATCGTGATCAACGGCCGTGCGCTCGACGAGTTCTTCGGCCGCCAGACGTCGCGCATGATCGTGCGCCAGCCGCTCGAGACCGTGCAGATGTCCGACCGCTTCGACGTCGACGCGAACGTGGACGGAGGCGGCATGACCGGCCAGGCCGGCGCGATCCGTCACGGCATCACGCGCGCGCTGATCGAGTACGACGAGACGTTCCGCAAGCCGCTGCGCGTGGCCGGTTTCGTGACGCGCGATGCGCGCGAGGTCGAGCGCAAGAAGGTCGGCTTCCGCAAGGCTCGGCGCGGAACTCAGTTCTCGAAGCGCTGATCCGCGAACGCGGTCGGCGCGCGGGTGCGGGCAGCGGTCAGGGCGCTGCTCGCGGAACGAACCCCGCCAACGATCTCTTGGGGGATCGTCTAGCGGTAGGACTACGGACTCTGACTCCGTCAACCTAGGTTCGAATCCTAGTCCCCCAGCCACTTAAATGGCAGTAAAAACAGCCCCTTAGCGTAGGTCGCTTCGGGGCTGTTTTTATTCTGGTCCCCCGATTTGTAACAATTTGCAACCCGTCGCGCAGTTCTACGGCGCTCTCACGCGCTTTTGAACGACTTGCAGTAGTCGCAAATCCGGACCCGCACCACGTCGCTGCTCCAGAAGCAGTTCTGGCAGCACATGCACTTGCGATAGCCGACCAACCTGACCACGCGCGGCGGACGGAAGTTGTGGTCAACGACAGGCTCGCGTCTGCGGTCACCTTCAACGAACGGCCAAGGCTTCGGCTCCGTGATCTCCTTGCCCACGCCCGCACGGTCGGCGCGGCTCATCGCGACACCATTCCGCGGCTGCGCGGACGCGGAGGCTGCGCCGGGGGCTGCGTGACCTGTCGAACCTCCTGCTCCTTTGCCTCAAGGTACGGGCGACCACCTTGGCGGCGCTGCTCACCCATCGCGCGATTGGCTGCGTCGTGGTCGGCTTGAGCGTTCGTCGGGTGAACTGTGGTGCCCACAGGCTCGGGCTTCTCGCGGTCCTCATACGAGGCGGCAATCAGCGCGTCCTGCATCGGCGCGGCGATAGCCTCGAACTCGTCGCACGACAGGATGCGGGGAACGCGCATCACGCCACCCTTGCGCGGGTTGCCCCTCGCGTCGCGCATACCTGCGAGCTGCTTCTTCATCGAAGCGGACACGCGGAGTTTGCGCATGTGGTCAGTGCAACCCTTTCAGCGCCTTGAACTGAGCCCACGGAACCGGGGTCGGCAGCGGAGCGCCGTCCAGCAAGTCGAGCGCACGACACAGGGACGCGACGCGCTGTTCGTGGGCACGCCCGTTCTCGTGCAGTACCGGGTCGGCTTCCACCCGCGCCCGATAAGCCGGGTCCGTGTGGAACTGCTCGACCATCATCTTTTCCCGCCGTAGCTCGTGCTCGCGGCGCACGTCTGCCGAGTTGCGAGCAACGACGATGCTGAAGGGCTCGAAGACCGTATGCGGGTGAACCTCGCGCCACGGTCGCGCCCGCAGGTGCGCGATCATCGCGAGTGCGTCTGCCCACAGTTCATCCATGCTCGCGCCTTCGCGATGAACGAGCATGGGTTCGGACGTGTAGGGCGGCAGCGCCACCGTGAAGCAATCGAGCACCTGCGCGTCGATATCCTGCTCCACATGCAGACGCGCGGTGTAGTCAGTGCTGATGCGCTGAATGTTCATCGCTCTAAAACTCCTCCGGGAATGTGGGCTTTGGATTCACGCATGCGCTTCAACTCCTCGAGGAACGTCTCAACGTCTTTCATGCCGATGAACGCAGAGAGCATGTCGAGCAGTTGCTTGCCGGTGTCGGGGTCGATGCCACCCGCAGCGACAGCCTTCATGACTTGCTTGGCCTGGTCCGCGATGGGCGCGTCCGGGTCCAAGTCGAACTGCACGCGCTGAGCGGATGGGCGTAGGGGCGGCTCCAGCCGCGATAACCACAAGCTCATCGCTGTGGAGTCCGGGCTGTCCGGATTCAGCGCAGCAGCCTTGATTGCGGCTGCCAGCGCGGACCCGTCCCGTTCCAACTCCTCGCGGAGAAGTGTCCGCTTGTTCTTGGAACCTGCTCGGCGTCCAGCAGGGTTCCCGCTCCGACCTTTGACGAATGCCATGATTGTTCTTTGCAACGGATCAGCAGCGTCCCGGGCCTTTCGGCAGAAGCTCGGTACGACCGGCGCTGTCGAGCGTGGCAGCGGCGTTCCGCAGCGCTTCCCGCACCGTGGTGCCCGCCTCAGCGCACGTTGCAGCGAACTGCGCAAGGAACGTATCGACGCGCTCCGTCGGGCCAGTCGAGTCGACCGGCACGGAGCTTGAGGTACGTCAAGCACAGCGCGTGCACGCGTTGCGAGGGCGTCAGGTCTGCCGTGGTCACGCGAAGTCCCCACGAATCGCAGCAAGCGCCTGCTCCGCAGCACTGCTCGCGTTCTTGATCTTGTTGATCTTGTGCCACGGTGCGCCGAGAGCCTTTTCAACCTCCGGTCACACGAGCGGACCGTGGCGCTCCACAAACCCGAGCGCCTTCTTCATCGCAGCAAGTCGGGACACAACCTGCGGGTTATTCCTTCTCGTGGTAAACACGAGTGAAGTGGTTCTGCTCTACCTTCGACATCCCGGAGATCGCAGGATGTGCCCCTAGCACCGCGTTCAGGACGCGCGTGTCGTTTTCCGCTAGCGCTTCGCTGAGCAGCTTCGCGCGGTCCTCTTGCTTGAGTGACCGAAACAGGTTGCGCATCTCTGCGCTCACCGTCACGTCCGCCGACGCTTGCAACGGCTTGGACAGTTCCGCCTCGGTGTGCGCGATCCCCTGCGTCAGCGTCTTGAAAGCATTGTCCATTGCCTTGGTCATCCTGAGCTGCGCCTTGTCAGCATCCTTGGATACAACGAGCAACGCTTGCTCCTCGGTCCACGCGCCGTTGCGACGTGCCTGCTTCCGAGCGTCGCCGATCTTCTGCAACGTCACGTGCGCCAAGCTGAACGCATCGACTGCGCACTGGAGGTAACCCGCGTGATCGTCGAAGTCCTCGATGCCCTTCTTGATAACGTCCGGGTTCAGCGAAATGGTGACCACATACGGGTGAGCGTCCGCTTGTCCCGCGACCTTGTCGCCGGGCATCGGAAACTGAGAGGCGGGTGCGTTTGGGTTAACCAATGACATGACTGGACTCCGGGGTATGGTTAGCGACGGGCGCGCAGCGGCTTTGCTCGTAGCTGCGCTCGCATACGGTAGCCGGGGCCAACCGTGATTACCAAGTTCCACTTGTGCCCTAGTCAGTTACGTCCGCGCGTGCTTCGGACACATGGTCCGTGTCCCTGATCGTGAACGACGCGCGGCTGCGTATAACGCGCTGTAGCGGTCGCAGGTGCCGGGGAGGGTCGTTGGTAGGGGTCTGCGTGCTGCGAGCGTTGCCCAAGCTGTGCGGCAGCGGCACAAAGCGAAACGGGGCGCTCGCGCGCCCCGTTTGCCTGTGCCCGTGGTGTAGCGGATCAGGTCTTCTTCGTCAGCCGCTCCTTCCGTTCCTCCAAGTAGCTGCGCCGAGCCTGCGCGAGTTCCATCGCTGCGTCGTGCAGTTCGCGCGTCACGCGCCGACCCAGGCCCATGCACAGGTCTTGGATTTCCTCGGCAGTCAGATGGTCCTTCACCAGCTTGCCGAGCCGCGACCCGAAGTGGATCACGAGCGCACCGTCCGCGCGGAACCTGACCACAGGCTCGAGGTCGTGCAGGTGCGCCACCGACTTGACGTTGACGCGAGGCGCGCCCCACGAGCGCCCCTGCGCTTGCTCAACCACATCGCGCGTGATCAGCAGTTCCTCGCTGTCCTCCTCCTGCACGCTGTAGCCGGGGATCGACAGCCGACGCACCGCGTTCTTGATCTTCTCGTGCATCACAGCACCTCCGGCGGGTTGCTGTCGGGGCGGGAGGACCAGTAGGCGTCGCACGCTGCACGGAAGTCCTCAACCGACATGAGCCCCTCGGTGACGAAGATGCCGCCGCACTGCGGACCTGCGGGGTGCTTGGAGACGAACTCCATCAGCGTCAGCCGGTGGTACTCCGCGAGGTCGAGGCAGGGCAGCAGGTTCGGCGAGCGGAAGGTGCCGGTGTCCTCCGCGTCAGCGGTGCAGCCCGTCAGCGTCGTCACGGAGACGACCATCATTGCGGTGAGGGCGAACCCGCGTCGGTGGAACTGCTCAAGGAGCAGCCGACCGAGCGTGTTGTGATCGGACAGCGTGCGCGCGGTCACGTGGTCAAGCGCGTCGCTGAAGCACCGCCCCACGGCGGTCACGTTGAGATCAGTGATAGAGTGATTGCGTTCCATGTCATCAGCCTTTTTGATGGTGTGGAAAAGTCGTGCCCCGTGCCTGCGTCAACAGACACGGGGCGCGCGTTGAATCATCGAGGTGTGGTCAGGCTGCCTGCGGGGCGCGCTGGATGCCGTTGAACTGACGCCAGCGTTGCGTCTGGGTGCGCACGGTGGCCGGGTTGATGTCCGGCAGCTTCTGCATCGCGTTGGCAGCCGTCGCGTTCCCTTCGACGTGCAGCACGTCCAGCGCGTTCCAGACCTTGCGGCAGGCGGTGCCAGCGCCCGGGCGGGTGACGCCGTTCTGCTGATCCTTGGGAGCAGCGGGTGCCTTGGGCGCCTTCGCGGGCTTGGACTCGACGGTCGGCGCTGCGGTCGGTTCGGCTGCCGGGGCGGTGCTGACCACAGCCTGCTTGACGGGCTTCGTGGACTTCGGGGCGGTCTTCTTCGCGGCGGGCTTGGCAGCGGGCGTCTTGGTCTTCGTCGTCATGTTGATGCTCCTGTTAGGGGTAGCGCCTTTCGCTACCGTGGAGGCAGCATCAACTAGACATTCGTGCGCGTCTCCGGCTGATCCGGGATCAAGCGCGAAATTTTCGGAATCACCGGCAGATGGAAAATCGCGCTTGACCTGCACCGCAAAGGAGGCCAGGTCCGTGGACCTATGTGCGCAATACGCGGTGCCCACAGGGTCGCACCACGCGCGTCCGTGCGCGTGCGACCGGGCTCAGAGCCGGTCGTGCTTGCCCACGCGCCGCCAGCGTCCAAACTCAACGTCGGGCGTCCGGTACGCCCGGAGCAGCGCACGTTCTCGGTCCTGCATCACGAGCCGGTAGAGGGTGCTGTACTGCGGCGGATGCACGAGCGCCGATGCGTCGAAATGACGGACCGCCGTATAGCGCGCAGGCTGCTCGCTCGCTGGTCCCCGGTACCCATGCACCCCCAACGCCGGGAGCGCAGCGTGCCCGCGTTGTACGTCGCGGGCAGCCAGCAACGCGGCGCGGGTCTCCGGGGCGAGGTGCGAATACCAGTCCGGGGGCTCCGCTGCGAAGGCAGGTGCGGCGACGAGCCAGAGTAGAAGCGTTAACTTGCGCATGATGCAACTCCGGTGAATCACGACAGCACGGCACACGGTATAGCCACATGCGGAATCATTGCTCCTCGTATAATGCTGAATCATTCCCAGAAGCGGGAGCAGCGTATGCCTCGGGCAACAGTACATTTCACCGGACTGCATCAAGATTCACAGGACTACGGAAGTAACGACGAGCACATGGTCTCGCGCGTGTTCTTGGACCTTGAGGTCGATGGGCGGTCGTTCCCCGGGCTTCACGCAAACGTGAA
>CAVQQX010000133.1:0-6157 GCA_963714645.1 uncultured Gammaproteobacteria bacterium | reverse complement strand
GTACTCGATGTAGCCGAAGTCGTTGCTGCCCTCGAAGTTGAGCCCGACCGGCGCCACGTCGACCGTCCCGTCGATCAGCTCGACCTGGTGCAGCTCGTAGATCAGCTTCACGTAGAGGTCGGGATTCAACTGATACCCGGCGCTGATGCCCCACGTGTCGTAGTCGGCCTCGCGGTCGTCGCAACGCAGGCAGCCGCCGAGCCCGGCGTTCGGCACCCAGTCGGGATTGACTACGCCGCCCTGGTAGCCGTCGTACGCCAGCGCGAGCTGCGAGGCCCGCGTCACGCGCTTGTCCTCGTCGGACATGTACTTGTAGCGCGCACCGAGGTCGATGCCGTTGCCGAGGTCGAGCGTGTAGTTGGCCTTGACCGTGAAGATCTGCATCTCGCGGTCCTGGTACGGCGAGTACGGCGAGCGGTAGTCGCCCCCGTACCCCCACGAGTGCGTGCCCTCGTTCTTGAAGTACTTGCCGCAGGCGGTGTTCCAGTCCGAGCCGCCGCAGGCCTGCCAGTTGGTGTTGAAGTCTATCCAGCTGTATTCGCCGGCGAACTCCCAGTCGCCGATCGCGTATTTCGGCACGATCGTGAAGCCCTTCCAGCCGATGACCGAATGCGCGACGGGCTCGTCGAAGTCGGTGAAGTCGTTGTCGGCCATGCCGGAGACGACCTGCTGCACTTCGCCGTTCCAGCCGCCCCAGCCGAGGCCCACCATGGCGTTGCCGTTGGCGCGGTTGCCGAAGTTGTAGTCCGGGCGGCCCCACTGCCAGGTGCCTTCCTGGCCTTCGGTCAGCAGCACGTCGGATTCGCGGCGTGCCGCGGTGACAGAGACGTAGTCCGAGCCGATGTCGAAGTACTGGGCGCTCAGGCTCAGGCCGTCGATGAACAGCTGGTTGAAGTTGGCGTTCAGCAGGAAGGCGATGTCGTTCGCGCTGTCCTGCGGCACCGGGC
Source organism: uncultured Gammaproteobacteria bacterium (assembly GCA_963714645.1). Lineage (GTDB taxonomy): Bacteria > Pseudomonadota > Gammaproteobacteria > Steroidobacterales > Steroidobacteraceae > RPQJ01. Next base: position 5,210 of record CAVQQX010000133.1, on the reverse strand, counting down.
TGAAGCGGCAGTTGCCGTTCCAGGTGTGGTCGCAGAGCGAGCCGTTCGCGGCGCGCGCCTTCTCGCCGTTGTAGTCGCTGTAGTAGAGCGAGCCGCTCAGGTCGACGAACCCGAGGCCGGTGAACTGCGCCTTGAAGCCGGCGACGGAGTTCGTGTACGCGCTGTAGACGCCGACTCCGTTCAGCGTGTTGGGGTCGTGCTTCTCGAGTTCCTTGTCACGCGCGTACATGCCGATCAGCGTCGCGTTCCAGTCGGGGCTCGGCGAGTACTTGAGCTGCGCGACGTAGTTCGCGTCGTTGGTGTAGATGTCGGTGCCGAAGGTGCCCGTGCTGAAGTTGGTGCCCTGGTACTGCGCGAGCGTCACGCGGGCGAAATCCCAGCGCAGCCGCTTGCCCATCGCCGAGCCCTGCAGGATCACGCCGCCGATGTTGTCGCGGTCGATGTAGCGCGACTTGCCCATCGTCCACGGGTCGAACATGCCCCAGTCGAGGTTGCCGATCGTGAGCGAGTCCATCCAGTCGTATCCGGGCGTGATGCGCGCCCACGCGCCGCGCAGCTTGACGTACTGGTTGCAGCGCGGGTCGTCCTCGCCGCAGTTCGTGGTGTCGCTGTCCGGCACCGCGAACCCGCCGTAGTTCGCCCAGTAGTTCTTGTTGAAGCGACTGTGGATGCGCCCGCCGATCTCGACCTGCTTCGACACCTGGGCGTTGAACAGCAGCTCGAACTCGATGCCCTGGCCCTGGTCGCCGCCGCCCTCGCCCGGCGTCGTCTCGGCGTTCGAGTAGAGGCCCGCCTCGGTGCGGCGGTTACCGTCCAGGAACTTCGAGTAGATGCTGCCGTACCACTTGATCGCCCCGGGCTGGGTCGCCTGGGCCTGCACGGCCTGCGGCGCCCCCGCACCCAGTACCGCGAGGATTCCCGCCGCGAGTATCGCGTTGCGAACGTTCATTGTCGCTCCTCGGTGTGACCCTGCCTGTTTCTACTTGCGCACGACCGTCAGCGTCGATTTCTTCACGGAGCTGCCGTCCGCTCCGCACTCATACTTGAGCATATCGTACTGCGCCTGGGCCTCTTCGGGCTTGCCCTCGCCCTTGCCGGCGAGGATGTCCATCACGTGCGGGTCGCAGTCGCCGTCGTTGCCGCCGCCGAACCGGTGCTGTCCCTCGAACTCGTTGACCTTGCGGGTCAGCAGGTCGGCCTTGTCCGGAAAGCCCTCGTTCGACTGGACGACCACCTGGTAGCCCCACTTGGACGGGTCGCCGCCGCCGAGCTCGTCGAGCTTCACCTTGGCGCTGATGGTCTTACCTGCCCCGCCCGTGCGCCGCGGCACCACGATGTCGGCCGCGAGGCCCCCCGACTTGGCCTTGACTTCGGCCAGGGTCCGCGACTGCGGCTGCGGCGAGAGCACGACGACCTTCTCCCAGGCGCTCTCGGGCGCGAACGCGACGTTCAACCCGGGCAGGCTCTCGGTGTGGCCCTTGCCGGCCTCGCCGTCCTTGTCGATGAAGATGAAGATCATCTGGGTGGCGAAGCCCACGCCCATGCCCCAGGGGTCGGCCAGGCGGTCGTTGACCGTGACCTTGAAATCGAGGTTGTCGGTGCCGTCGACCGAGAACTCGGTCAGGTCGAAGGCGCCCGGGGTGTACACGGCATCGGTCGGGTAGGTATAGCCGCCCGGCCCCTTGTCGTCTCCGGTCGGGTCCATGAACTTGACGCCTTCGGCCCGGGTGGCGCCCGCGAGAGCGAGTCCAACTGCCATGGCACAAATCGAAACGCGAGCGCTGGTCTTCATGGTGTATCCCTCTGGTTCAGCCGTTGCGTGCCCCGTGCGGGGCCCTGGGTCGTCATCCCTTGACGCCGCCGGCGGTCAGGCCGGAGACGAGGTATTTCTGCAGGAACAGGAACAGCACGACGACCGGCACCGACACGATGATCGACCCGGCCGCGAAATAGCCCCACTGTGACGTGAAGCCGCCGACGAAGAACTTGAGCCCCACCGGGGCCGTGTACTTGGTCTCCTCCTCGAGGAACGTCGCCGCGAGGATGAACTCGTTCCAGCCCGTCATGAACGAGAAGAGCGCCGTGACGGCGACGGCGGGCTTGGCGAGCGGCAGAATGATCCGGAAGAAGATCGTCTGCCGCGACGCGCCGTCCATGATCGCCGATTCCTCGATCTCGAGCGGGATCGTGTCGAAATAGCCCTTCAGCATCCACACGCAGAAGGGTATCGCGGTCACGGAGTACACGAGCACCAGGCCGACGAAGGAGTTTCCGAGCTTGAGCCAGCTCACGATGATGATGTAGAGCGGCACCAGCAGCAGCGTGCCCGGGAACATCTGCGAGACCAGGAACGACATCATGCCCGCGCGCCGGCCCGGGAAGCGGAACCGCGAGAACGCGTACGCGGCGGTGCAGGCCAGGAACACGCCGACGACGGTCGTCGAGATCGCGACGATCGCGCTGTTCAGGATCCAGCGCAGGAACGGCTGCTCGGTCAGCACGTCGGAGAAGTTCGCGAGCGACCACTGCGCGGGCCACGGCACGACGGCGCGCAGCCGGTCGACGAAACCCGGGTCGGGCGGGACGTCGGCGAACGAGAGGTTCTGGGTGCCGGAGAACGCGACGCTCAACACCCACAGCACCGGGTAGATCGCGAGCAGCGTAAACGCGATCAGGAACACGTGCAGCAGCACGTGCGAACCCCGGGCGCGGGCGACGGGCGTGTCGTGGCTCACGTGTTCACCGCCTCGGTCGCCCGCGTCATGCGCGTCTGGAACACGCCGTAGACCAGCAGGATCAGGAAGATCACGGTCGAGTACGCCGCGGAGTACGCGTAGCGGTACTCCTCGAACGCGATCTTGTAGGCCTTGGTGATCAGGATCTCGTTGGCGCCGGCCGGCTCGCCGCCCGAGACGAGGTAGATCACGTTGAACATGTTGAAGGTCCACACGACCGAGAGGATCACGGCCGGCACCAGCGTGGGCTTCAGCAGCGGCAGCGTGATGCGCCAGAACTGCTGCGAGCGGGTGGCGCCCTCGACCGTGGCGGCCTCGTACATGTCCTGCGAGATCGACTGCAGACCGCCCAGGATCACGACCATCATGAACGGGAAGCTCAGCCAGCCGTTGGTCGCGAGCCCGGTCACGAACGAGGTGAACACCCCGTCGAACCACGCGACCGGCTCGCCGCCGAACATCTGGATCGCCTGGTTGACCGCGCCGAACTGCTGGTGGAACAGCGCCTTCCAGATCAGCGCCGTGATGTAGTTCGGGATCGCCCACGGCAGGATCAGCAGCACGCGGTAGATGGCCTTGCCCTTGAGTCCCGGCGTGTTGAGCGCGAGCGCGAGGATCATGCCGAGCGTGACGCCGACCGCGACGTTCGAGGCCGTCCAGCAGATCGTGATGAACAGCGTCCAGTAGAAGTTCTGGTAGTTGATCGCCCAGCCGGTCGCGGCCTGCTTCGCGACGTCGAAGTCACCGAGGATGTCGGCGTAATTCTGCAGGCCCACGAACAGCTCGGTGAGCGGCTGGTTGGTGTTGAAGATCGTCTGGCCCGTGAACGACAGCGCGATGCCGTACGCGAACGGGAAGAACACCAGCACCAGCATGCCGACCATCGCCGGCGTGACGTAGAGGTAGGCGTAACGGTATTCGCTCACGGTCTCGCGCAGCTTGCGCGCGAGCCCAAGCGCGAAGAACGCGAGGATCGCGATGCCGAGCACGAGGTTCCCCGAGAGCGCCTTGTCCACCGGTGCGCGGATGCGGCCGGCCGCCGCCGTGCTCGTCCCCGGGTCGATCGAGCCGTCACCGCGCAGCAGGCCGCGTGGACGCTGGAACACGTCGACGTCCCAGGGGTTGGCCTCGCCGCTGGCGGCGGTCACTCGCGACGCGACCTCGGTGCCGAGCACGCGCTCGCGCAGTTCCGTGTATGCCTGCGCGACGGACTGGTTGCCGGCCGCCGCATCGGCTTCGACCCCCGCGACCGCGCGGCTCGAATAGAGCCACCACGCCGCGACGAAGAGCGCCAGCGCGAGGCCGAACGCGATCCAGGCCTGGCCGCGCGTGGCGGGCGCGACGCCCCGCTGCAGCAGCAGCGCGATCAGCCAGAACGCCGCGAGCGGCAGCACGATCACGAGGGCCCACGGCAGCGGGTTCGCCGCCCGCGCGACTGCGGCCACGGGCCCCTCGTGCTGCACGATACCGGCGACCGCGCCGTCGATGCGGTAGGGCACCGTGACGCGGATGCGGCCGGTGGCCGGGCGGGCCACGTCGACCTGCGCCTTGCGGAACACGCCTTCGGCCGTGTTGGTGTCGACGGCCGCGCGCAATTCCTGCCCGAGATCGAACAGCCACTTCTCCTCGCGCGCGAGCCGGCGCGGCAGCTCACCCTTCAGGTCGGACGCGCGCGTCGAGGCGAGGAGCCGTGCGCCGCTCAGCTGGAGCGCCAGCACGCTGTCGTCGCCCGGCGACTTCGCGACCCAGTCGACCAGCGCCGCCTGCAGCGGCGCGGGGTCGTCGGGGTTCGCGGCCGCGAGCGCGCCGACGGTCTCGGCGAGCGCAGACGCTTCGAGGATCGCCATGCGTCCCTGCGTCTGCGCCGCGAGCTCGGCACTCGACTGGCCGGCGAACCAGCGGCCGAGCAGCACGGCGGCCAGGAGCGCGAACAGCAGGCCGAGCGCGGCGGGCTGCAGCAGGAACGCGCGCGTGCGCCGCGGCCTTGCCGTCGCGCCATTCACGCCCGGGTGGGTCCTGCCAGCGGCTTCGCTCACGCGCCTTGCTCCCCCTGTGTCGCGGTCAGCGGCCCTTGCGCAGCTTCGCGATGTTGCCCTTCACGGTTTCCTGCGCTTCCTTGAGCGCCGCCTCGGGTGTCGCCGAACCCTTGACCATCTTGTTCATCGCGGTCGTCACCGGCGACCACATCAGCGTCATCTCGGCGTAGTTCGGCATCGGCACCGCCGTGTCGAGCTGCTTGCGGAAGCCCTGCAGCGTCGCGTTCTGCAGCACGCGCGGGTCGGTGTAGATCGACTTGTTGGTCGGCAGCTGCCCGCCCTCGAGCGCCAGGATCAGCGCGGCTTCGGGCGAGACCAGGTACTCGGCGAGCTCGTACGCCTGTTCCTTGTGCTGCGACCCTGCCGAGACGTAGACGCCCTCGACGGTGAGCCAGGGCTTCATCGGCTTGCCGCCGGCCTCGCTCACGGCAATTGGTGG
>CAVQQX010000132.1:0-6141 GCA_963714645.1 uncultured Gammaproteobacteria bacterium | reverse complement strand
CTGGCGGCCCTGGCCGTAGTGGCGGTCGCGTGAGCCCCGCAAAGTCGGCCACGATCGCATCGCGCGACTTGGTGAGGCGGTTGAACAGCGTCGATTTGCCGACGTTCGGGCGCCCGACGAGGGCGATCACTGGTTTCATGTGCGCGCTTGCCCATCATCCATGGCGGTCATTCGGGGCGAAAGCCATAGACGCTGCCCTTGCGTGCGACGACGACCAGCGTTTCGCCGGCCACGACAGGCGCAGCGGCGACGCCGGAGTCGTCGGTGTTCAGGCGATTGAGCGGCGCGCCGTCGTCGCGCGCGAGCAGGTGCACCAGGCCCGTGTCGTCGCCGATCACCACGGCGCGGCCGAGTGCGAGCGGCGCGGTCAGCTTGCGGAATCTGAGCCGGTCCACCGTCCAGGCGCGCGTGCCGTCCCGGCGCCGCCAGGCCACGACGAGGCCGTTGCTCTCGGTGCCATAGACGTAGTCCGCATCGCCGTGCACGCCTTCGGCGCCGCTCGCGGAGTTGCGTCCAGAGCACCGTGCCGCGCGTCGTGTCCACGCAGCCTACGGCCGCCTGGAAGGCGCGCGCGCAGACGATGTCGCCCTCACGGCTCACGCGCCCAACGAGGTCGATCAGGCGTTCGAGGTCGTTCGTGCCGCGTGCGCTCGCGATCGGCGCCTCCCAGCGGATGCTGCCGTTGTCGGGGTTGAAGCCCACCATGCGCCCCGAAATTCCGGCCACGAGCGTGTCGCGCACGGGCAGCAAGACGCCGGCCTGGCGCAGCACCAGCGGATCGCTGGTGCGCGTTCGCCCACAGGCGTCGGCGCCTCGCGGCGTCGAAGGCGCTCACCGAGCGGTCCGCGCCGAGCACGAACACGCGCCAGCCCGCCACCAGCGGCGGCGTGAACACCTGCGTGCCCAGGCGCTGGCGCCACAACTCTTTGCCGCCTCGAGCACCACGAGATGGTTGTCGTGCGTGACCACGGCCGTCCACTTGCCGTCGCTGCCCACACCCGCCACAGCCGCCGGCGCATCGACCAGCGCCGCGGAATGGATCAGGACGGGATCGAGCGGTGAGTCGTCGGGAAACCGGGCCGCGTCCAGTTCCACGACGAAAGCACCGAGGGTCGTCGTGAACCGGACGCGTGGCGGGCCGCCTTCCGTCGGGGGAGGCACGGCGTCGGCCGCGACCGCGACAAAGGTCGCGCCGAGCTCGATCGCGGACGCCATCACCAGCACCGGCCCCAGGCGCCAGGTCGCGCGAGCCACTCGAAGAACGATTCTGCGCATCCCGCCACGACCTCGATCCCTTGCCCGGTGGCCGATGGTAAATGGCCTGCGCGCGGCGGGCCAGCTTCGCGGCGCGACCTCGCAGGGCCTCCGGTAAGATGCGAGGTCATGCCCGCCACTCCTCACGTCACGCGTTTCGCGCCGAGTCCTTCGGGTGCCCTGCACCTCGGCAACGCGCGCACGGCGCTTTATTGCTGGCTCGCCGCGCGCGCCGGTGGCGGACGATTCCTGCTGCGCGTGGAGGACACCGATGCCGAGCGGAGCCACGAAGCGTCGCTCGCGACACAGCTCGACGAACTGCGCTGGCTCGGACTCGACTGGGACGAAGGCCCGGACGTGGGCGGCCCGCACGGCCCGTATCGACAGAGCGAGCGTGCGCCGGTCTACGAGGACGCGTTGCGTCGGCTCGCGGAGCAGGGGCTGACGTATCCATGCTTCTGCACGCCGGAGGAACTGCAGCTCTCGCGCAAGACCCAGCTCGCAGCCGGGCGGCCCCCGCGGTATGCGCGCACCTGTGCCACGCTGGGCGAGGCCGGGATTGCACAGCGGGTCGCCGCGGGCCGGAATCCGGCGCTGCGCTTTCGCGTCCCCGACGGCAAGGTCGTCGAGTTCGTCGACGCCATCCACGGACCGCAGCGGTTCCTCACCGACGACATCGGCGACTTCGTGGTGCGGCGGGCGGACGGCTCGGTCTCGTTCTTCCTCGGCAACGCCGTGGACGACTCGGCGATGGGGATCACGCTCGTGCTGCGCGGCGACGATCACCTCGCCAACACGCCACGCCAGTTGCTGCTGCTCGAGGCGCTCGACATGCGCCAGCCCGACTACGGTCACCTGCCGCTGGTGATGGCGCCGGACGGACGGCCGTTGTCGAAGCGCGAGGGCGCCGCGAGCATCACCGACCTGCGCGGTGCGGGGTACCAGCCCGCGGCGATCTGCAACTACCTGGCGCGGCTGGGCCACGCGTGCGATCACGACGGCTGGCTCGACGTGGCGGAACTGCCGCGGCATTTCGACCTGGCACACACCAGCCGCTCCCCCGCGCGGTTCGACGAAGCGCAGCTGCGCCACTGGCAGCGCGAGGCGCTCGTGCACGCGAGCGACGCGGACGTCGAGGCATGGCTCGGCAGTCGTCTCGAGGCCTTGCCGGCCGGCCCGCAGCGGCAGGCATTCGTCACCGCCGTGCGGAGCAACGTGCTTTTCCCGGTGGACGCCGATGAACTCGTGGCGCTGGTTACGCGCGACGAGTTGCAGGTCGCGCCGGACGCAGCAGCGCAGATCGAGGAAGCCGGTGCCGAATATTTCGCGCGTGCTCGAGCCCTGTTCGACGTGGCCGGGTCCGACTTCAAGGCCTGGACCCGTGCGCTCGCCGATGCCACCGGGCGCAAGGGCGCGCGACTCTACATGCCGCTGCGCGCCGCGCTGACCGGCGCGACGCACGGACCCGAGCTGGCCCCGCTGGTTTCGCTGATGGGCACGAGGCGGGCGAACGTCCGCCTCGCCTCGGCCGAGTCGCGTGCGGCGACGCGCGCCTGACCCCGCGTACGCATTTTTCGGACGAACCGGACCGTCATGCTGCAGATCCACAATTCCCTCACGGGCCGCAAGCAGCCGTTCCAGCCGCTCGAGCCCGGCAAGGTGCGGATGTATGTCTGCGGCATCACGGTCTACGACTACTGCCACCTGGGCCACGGCCGCATGCTGGTCGTCTTCGACGTCGTGCGCCGGCACCTCGAGGCGTCGGGCTACGAAGTGACTTTCGTCCGCAACATCACCGACATCGACGACAAGATCATCCAGCGGGCGCAACTCAACCACGAGCCCATGCAGGCGTTGACCGAGCGGTTCATCCGTGCGTACCACGAGGACTGCCGGGCGCTCGGAGTGCGGCTCGGCGACCACGAGCCGCGCGCGACGGATTTCGTCGCGCAGATCGTCGCGATGGTGCAGCGGCTGGTCGAGAAGGGTTACGCGTACGCTGCCGACAACGGCGACGTGTACTACGCCGTCGCGAAGTTCGCGCCGTACGGCAAGCTCTCCGGCAAGCGGCTCGGTGACCTGCGTGCCGGCGCCCGCATCGAGGTCGACGAGGCCAAGCGCGATCCGCTGGACTTCGTGCTGTGGAAGGCCGCCAAGCCCGGCGAACCGGCGTGGGATTCGCCCTGGGGCCGGGGCCGGCCCGGCTGGCACATCGAGTGCTCGGCCATGTCCGTCGCGATCCTCGGGCCGCATTTCGACATCCACGGCGGCGGGATGGACCTCAAGTTCCCGCATCACGAGAACGAGATCGCGCAGACCTGCGCGGCATGCGACTCGCCGTTCGTCAACGTCTGGATGCACAACGGGTTCGTGCGCGTCGACGACGAGAAGATGTCCAAGTCGCTCGGCAACTTCTTCACGATCCGCGAAGTGCTCGAGTGGGTGCGCGACCCCGAGGTCGTCCGCTACTTCATCGTCAACAGCCAGTACCGCGGGCCCATCAACTACAGCCCCGAGAGCCTGACGCAGGCCGACGCGGCACTGGAGCGCCTGTACCTCGCCCTGCGTGGCGTACCGCTCCCGCCTGCGGGAGGGGTCGCGCGCAGTGCGGCTGCGGAATCTGCTCCGCTCCCGTCCACGGGTGCCGGCAATAGTGCCACCGGGCGATTCATCGCCGCGATGGACGATGACTTCAACACGCCCGTGGCGATCGCCGAGCTGCAGTCGCTGGCCCGCGAGATCAACACCGCGAAGGCGGCGGGCGACATGACCCGGGCAGGGCGGGGCGCGACCGAGCTGAAGGCACTTGGGGCGCGACTCGGGCTCCTCGGCCTCGAGCCAGAAACGTTCCTGCGCAAGGTGCCGGCGAAGAAGGCGGCCGCGGTCTCCGACAGCGACGTTCCGAACCTCGAGCTGAACTCCGCGGCACTGGCCGATACCGACATCGAGCGCCTGATCGAGCAGCGAGCCGCGGCACGCAAATCCAGGGACTTCAAGGAGTCGGATCGGATCCGCGACGTGCTGACTGCCGCAGGCGTGGTGCTCGAGGACGTCCCGGGCGGCAGCACGCTCTGGCGCAGAGGCTGAAATTTGAGCCCCCCTCCCGCTGCAGCGAGAGCGGGGAAGACTCCTCAACCGAGCCGCTGCAGCGCCGACTCCAGCGTGTTCTTCATCAGGATCGCGACCGTCATCGGTCCGACGCCGCCCGGCACGGGCGTGATGAACGACGCCCGCTCGCGGGCGACGTCGAACTCGACGTCGCCGACCAGCTTGCCGTTCGGCAAGCGGTTGATGCCGACGTCGATCACGACGGCTCCGGGCTTCACCCACTCGCCCCGCACGATGCCCGGCTTGCCGACGGCGACGACGAGAATGTCAGCGCGCTCGACTTGCGCCTGCAGGTCGACGGTGAAGCGATGACAGATCGTCACGGTGGCGCCGGCCAGCAGCAGCTCGAGCGCCATGGGCCGGCCGACCAGGTTGGATGCGCCGACCACGACGCAGTGCCGGCCCCTGGCCGGAATGCCGGTCTTCTCGAGCAGGCGGATCACGCCGTAAGGCGTGCAGGGACGCATCAGGGGAATTCGCAAGGCGAGCCGCCCGACGTTGTACGGATGGAAGCCGTCCACGTCCTTGTCGGGGTGAATCGTCTCGATGATGCGGCGCTCGTCGATGTGGTCCGGCAGCGGCACCTGCACCAGGATGCCGTCGATGGCCGCATCGGCATTGAACTGCTCGATCAGCGTGTGCAGTTCCGTCTGCGTCGTCGAGTGCGGCAGGTCGCGGCTCACCGAGACGATCCCGCACTCCTCGCAGGCGAGCCTTTTGTTGCGCACGTACACCTGCGAGGCCGGGTCGTCTCCGACCAGGATCACCGCGAGTCCCGGCCGGCGCAGACCCTTCGTGGCGAGCCGGTCGCTCGCCTCGCGCACTTCGCGGCGGACCTCGGCGGCGATCGCCTTGCCGTCGATGATCCGTCCGTAGCTCGCGGCGGTCGCGGAGGAGGGAAAGGGCACGTTGGTCGGCATGGCGGCCATTGTACGGAACCGCCCAAATTGACGCTCCGGGGGTCGGTCCGTATGATTCGCGCTCCCGTGCAGGCCCCGCTTCGCCGGTGGCCGGTCGTGTCCAACCACTCGACCAGTCGCTGCGATTCGGGGCCGGCGACGACGGCAGCCGGTCGGTCGAGCATGGCGGGGCATGGCGCAGTCTGGTAGCGCATCTGCTTTGGGAGCAGAGGGTCGGGGGTTCGATCGCGGGCCACAGCCTTCAGCAGCGGCGAATCCGTCACTGCCCAAAAGAAAGACGTGGGTGTCGAGCAGCAGCCGCATCAGCGTCCTTCGAAGTCCGCCAACACCGCGCCCGGCAAGGGCGCGTCAAAGTCGGAAGGAACGTCGAACCGACCGCGAAGCAGGCCGAAGCGAATCGGCCGGCGCGGCCCACGCAGCGCGGTGATACGCGCGACGGGCTTGCCGTTGCGGCTGACGACGACATCCTCCGCCGGCCGCTGCTTTGTCGACGAGCTGAGAGAGGCGCGTCTTCGCCTCGTAGATGTTGACCGCTTCCATCCACCACCTCTGACCTGACCAAATTCTAGTCAGGGCAGAATGACCGTGCAAGCGTCACTGCGCGAGGAGCTGGCTAGACGCTGCCCTCGCTTGTATAGGTGTAGCCCTTCTCCGCCAGGGCGCGGATAGCCGCGGCCATCTCGTCGATATGCTCCGTCGCCCGGACCAGGTGCTCCGGACGCTCCAATCGCAGCATGTCCGAGTCCTCGAGGAATGCCTTTTCGTATTCGGCCGTGTAGTCCTTCAGCGACTTCCCCTGCGCCACGGCATTGCGAATGATCTTGTCCTCCACATCCGTGATATTCATGACGTGGTTGAG
>CAVQQX010000131.1:0-10949 GCA_963714645.1 uncultured Gammaproteobacteria bacterium | reverse complement strand
CCACGTTGCGGACCTGTTCGGCGATGTGCTCGGCTTGCCCTGGACGCGCGGCCGGTACGACCGCGTGCTGCTCGATCCGCCGCGGGCCGGGGCCCGGGAAATCCTGCCCGTGGTCACGGGCGGCGGCGCCAATCGGGTCGTGTATATTTCGTGCCATTCGGGCAGCCTGGCGCGCGACGCGGGTTTGCTGGTTCGCGAACACGGCTGGCGCCTGTCGGCCGCCGGGGTGATGGACATGTTCCCGCACACGACGCACGTCGAAGCGATGGCGGTCTTCGATCGATGACTGCGCAGGCATCGCTGCGTGACGCGTGCCGTGGCGAGGAGTGCCCGTGACGCTCGGGCCGCTCATGGTCGACGTGGCCGGCACCGAGCTGACCGCCGAGGACCGCCGCGTCCTGGTACACCCCCTGGTCGGGGCGGTGATCCTGTTCACGCGGAACTTCGCGAGCTACGCGCAACTCGAGGCGCTCGTGCGCGAGATGCGTGCGCTGCGTTCGCCGCCACTGCTCGTGACGGTCGACCACGAGGGTGGTCGCGTGCAGCGCTTCCGATCCGAATTCACGGTGCTGCCCCCGCCGCGGGCCATCGGTCGTGTCCACGACCTCGACGCCGAGGCCGGGCGCCGGCTCGCACGCCAGTGCGGCTGGTTGCTCGCCGCGGAGCTGCTCGCCTGCGGCATCGACATGAGCTTCGCCCCGTGCGTCGACCTCGACCACGGGGTGAGCGAAGTGATCGGCGATCGTTCCTATCATCGGGACCCGGAGGTCGTCGCACGTCTCGCCGTCGCCTGCATGCAGGGCATGCGCGAAGCCGGCATGGCGGCGACGGCCAAGCACTTCCCCGGCCACGGCGCGGTGGTTGCCGATTCGCACAAGGCGCTGCCGGTCGACCGCCGTCCGCTCAACGAGCTGGGCGACGAATTGCTCCCCTACCGTCGCCTGATCGCGAACGGACTCTCGTCCGTGATGGTGGCCCACGTGCAGTTCCCGGAGATCGACGAAGCTCCGGCAGCGTTCTCCACCCGCTGGATCCAGCAGGAGCTGCGCCAGGGGCTGGGGTTCAGCGGCGCGGTGTTCGCCGACGACCTGAGCATGGGTGGTGCGGCCTTCGCGGGCACGGTGCCCGAGCGCGCACGGCGCGCGCTCGCGGCCGGATGCGACCTGCTGCCGATCTGCAACGACCGCGACGCGGTGCTGGCGACCCTCGAGGAGCTCGCGGGCGAGGCCGATCCCTTGAGCCAGGTGCGGCTCGCGCGTCTGCACGGCCGCGCGTCGGCATCGCGAATCGAGCTCGTACAGTCGCCGCAGTGGCTCGAGTGCCGGACGGCGGTGGACCACTGCCGCGACGCACCGAGCCTGCAGCTCAATGCCTGAGACCACGCCGATGCACATGTCGATACCGGGGGGATCGCGCCGATGACACAAATGACCGTCGACGTTCCCGCACAGGACCTGCAGCTGCTGCAGGAAGTCATGCGCCATGCGCTCGACGGCGTGGTGGTGATCGAGGCGAACGATGGCGTCGCGCGGATCGTGTATTCGAACGCCACGCTCGCCGCGCTGCTGCGACGTCCCGAGGACTGGCCTGTCGACCGACGCCTCGATGCAATCGAGGTCGAGGCGCCCGCCGATCCAAACGCCACCGCGACCGGCATCGGCATGCGGGTGCGGCTCAGGCGGGTCGACGGCACGCTGGTCGACTGCGAGCGCTGGGCCGTGATGCTGCCCGATGCCCGCGTCGCGCTCTATTACCGTCCGGTGCCGCGCAACTCGCCCGGTGCGCTGGCCGCGGCGCTCGAGCGCTCGAGCGGTCTCAGCACCGAGGCGCACCTCCTCGACATGCTGCGCCGCGACTGGTCCATCGGCCAGCGTGACGGCCGCAACGTCACGCTCATGCGCTTCGCGATCGACTCCTGGGGCGAATACCGCGAGATCTTCGGCCGCAACGGCTGCGAGAACGTGCTGCGCCAGGTCGGGCGCACGATCGCCGCGGTGACGCGTCGCGCGAGCGACGTGGTCGCGCGCACCGAAGCAGACGAGTTCCTCGTGCTGGGCGTGGCAATGGAGCCGGATGCCGCGCTCGGATTCGCCGAGCAGATCCTCGCGCGCATCCGTTCGCTGTCCGTGCACCATCCCCGTTCGGTGACCGGACGGTTCCTGACCGTGAGCGCGGGTGTCGTCAGCGTCTCGCCACCGCGCGAGCGCGGGCCCGACTCACTGGTGCAGGCGAGCGAGCATGCGCTGCAGGAGGCGCGGGGCAGCGGCGGCAATCGCGCCGTGGCGGGAGACCTCAGCTCCCGGTGACGTGCCACACGACGTTGCCGACGTCGTCTGCCACGAGCAGCGCATCGCCTGCGTCGAGCGCCACGCCGACCGGGCGTCCATAAGCACGATCGTCGCGGGGGAAGCCCGTCGGAACGTCGACCGCCGGGCGCGCGGGCGACCGTCGACGAACGGGCCATCGCCACCTACGCGCCGGCCCCGGCCACGGTCGGTGCGCACCGCTGGCACGGGCGCCAGCGTGCGTGACGGGTGAGGCTGCCCGCCGCGACTCAACGGTTCGCGACGCAGCGACCCAGTTCCTCGAGCAATTGACGCGCGGCATCGAACCGCTGCTCGGGGGTTTCCCATTGCCCCGTGAAGCGGAGTTTCCTGGGACCGTCGAAACGCATGGTCCGCGGGCGCTTCTGCAGCAGCACGATCAACGCCGCCGGGTCGAGCGGCGTCGGGTCCCCGAACGCGACCGAGCCGCTGCTCGCGCCGAGGTCGAGCCGCTCGACGGCGAGCGGTGCGGCCGCGACGCGCAGCTGCGCGATGCGGAACAGGTTCCGGGCGGGTTCCGGCAGCGGCCCGAAGCGGTCGATCGTCTCGGCCTGCAGGTCGTCCAGGTCCACGGGCGAGGGCACGGCGGAGATGCGCTTGTACAGCACGAGGCGCGCATGCACGTCAGGGAGGTACGCCTCGGGCAGCAGCGCCGGGACGTGCAGGTCGATTTCGGGCCCGTGGTGCAGCGGCTTCTCGAGGTCGAGCACGGTGCCGGACTGCAGCGCCTTGACCGCCCGCTCCAGCAGCTCCATGTAGAGCGCGAACCCCACCTCCTGGATCTGCCCGCTCTGTCCTTCTCCCAGCAGTTCGCCGGCGCCGCGGATCTCGAGGTCGTGCGTGGCGAGCACGAATCCGGCGCCCAGGTCCTCGAGCGACTCGATCGCCTCGAGCCGTCGAATGGCATCGGCGGTCATCGCATTCTTCGGCGGTGTCACCAGGTAGGCATAGGCCTGGTGGTGGGAACGCCCGACGCGGCCACGCAACTGGTGGAGCTGCGCGAGGCCGAAGCGGTCGGCGCGGTCGATCACCATCGTGTTCGCGGTCGGCACGTCGATGCCGCTTTCGATGATGGTCGTGCAGAGAAGCAGGTTCGCGCGCCGGTGGTAGAAGTCGAGCATCACCTGCTCGAGGTCGCGCTCGCGCATCTGGCCGTGGCCGACGACGATGCGTGCCTCCGGCACGAGTTGCGCGAGCTGCTCGGCCTTCCTCTCGATCGTGTCGACGCTGTTGTGGACGAAGTACACCTGCCCGCCGCGACGCAGCTCGCGCAGGCAGGCTTCGCGGATCACGGGCTCGCTCCATTCGCTCACGAAGGTCTTGATCGACAGCCGCGCGGCCGGCGGGGTCGTGATCAGCGACAGGTCGCGCAGCCCCCCGAGCGCCATGTTGAGCGTGCGCGGGATCGGAGTGGCGGTGAGTGTCAGAACGTCGACCTCGGCACGCAGCGCCTTGAGCCGCTCCTTGTCCCGCACGCCGAACCGGTGCTCCTCGTCGATGATCACGAGGCCGAGGTCCTCGAACTTGATCCCGGGCTGCAGCAGGCGGTGCGTGCCGACGACGATGTCGACCTTGCCGCTCGCAAGGCCGTCGAGCGCGGCCTTCGACTGCGCGCCCACGCGAAAACGCGAAAGCAGCTCGACCTTCACCGGCCAGTCGGCGAAGCGGTCGGCGAATGTCTCGTAGTGCTGCTGTGCGAGCAGCGTGGTCGGCACGAGCACGGCGACCTGCTTGCCGCCCTGCACAGCGACGAAGGCCGCCCGCAGCGCGACCTCGGTCTTGCCGAAGCCGACGTCCCCGCACACCACGCGATCCATCGGCTTGCCCGAGCGCAGGTCGTCGACGACCGCCTGGATCGCGTTGAGCTGGTCGACCGTCTCCTCGAACGGGAAGCCGGCCTCGAATGCCCGGAGCTGCGACTCGTCGACCGTGAATGCGTGACCCTCCCGCGCGGCACGCCTTGCATAGACGTCGAGCAGTTCCGCCGCGGCATCGCGGATCCTGGCGGCGGCCCGCGCACGAGCCTTCGACCACTGGTCGCTGCCGAGCTTGTGCAGGGGCGCCGTCTCGGCCGGCGCACCGGTGTAGCGGCTGATGCGCTCGAGCGCCTGCACGGGTACGTAGAGCTTGTCCCCGCCGGCGTACTCCAGCACGAGGAACTCCGCCGTCGTGCCGCCGGCGTTCATCGTCGCGAGGCCGGTATACCGGCCGATGCCGTAGTCCTCGTGCACGACCGGGGCACCCGGTCGCAGGTCCGCGAGCTGCTGGATGATCCGCGCCGGGTCGCGATCCGAGCGGCGCCGTCGCCGCTCCTGCCGCGCACGCTCGCCGAAGAGTTGCTCCTCGGCGTAGATCGTGCAGGCCGGTTCGCGCAGCGCGACACCGGAGGCGAGCGGAGCGACGGCCACGGCGATGCGTGCGTCCGACGCGAGGAATTCCGACCAGCCGCCGACGACGCGCGCAGCGAGGCCGAACGGCCGCAGCAACTCGAGCAGCAGTTCGCGACGTCCCGCGGACTCTGCCGCCAGCAGCACGCGTTCCGGCGTCGCCTCGAGCTGGTCGGCGAACGCCTTGAGCGTCTCCGGCTTGCGCTGGTCGAGGCGCACGACCGGTGCCGCGACGGTGCCGAAATCGTGGACCGGCGCGCCGCCGTCGGGCTCGGTCGACGAGTCCCCGAGGAGGACGTGCGGCCGCTGCGTCGCGCGAGTGAGCCACTCGTCGACGGGGACGCAGATCTCGGCAGGCTCCAGCACTGGGTGCTCGATGTCGTAGCGTCGTTCGTCGTGGCGCTCGACGAGGGTGCGCCAGGCCTCGGCGAGCGCGGCATCCCGATCGGCCGGCAGGTAGACGATCGCGCGCTCCGGCAGGTAGTCGAGCAGCGTGGCCGTGTACTCGAAGAACAGCGGCAGGAAATACTCGATGCCGGCCGGGGCGAGCCCGTCGCCCACGTCGCGGTAGAGCGGCATGCGGGTCAGGTCGCCCTCGAAGCGCGTCCTGAACCGGCGCCGGAAGTCCTTGATCGATTCGGGCGCCAGACTGAACTCGCGCGCCGGCAGCAGGTCGAGCCGCGGCAGTCGCTCGAGCGAACGCTGCGTATCGGGATCGAAGCTGCGGATGCTGTCGATGACGTCGTCGAACAGGTCGATCCGCAGCGGGGCATCGCTGCCCATCGGGAACACGTCGAAGAGCGAGCCGCGGATCGCGAAGTCTCCCGGTTCGCCGACCTGCGGAACGCTCGCGTACCCGGCGCTCGTCAGGCGCAGCCGAAAGGCCTCGAGGTCGAGCGCCGCGCCGGCCGCGAGGCTCAGCGCGTGGCCGTCGACGAAGGTGCGCGGCGGCAGCCGCTGGAGGGCGGTCGGCACGTCGACGATCACGATGCCGCGACGCAGTGCAGGCAGCTGCGACATGGCGCGCAGCCGCTGCGAGACGATGTCGGGGTGCGGCGAGAACTGGTCGTACGGCAGGGTCTCGTAACCCGGGAACGACAGCACGGGCAGCCCGGCGCTCACGAAGAACGGCAGGTCGGATTCGAGGCGCGCCGCCGCGGAGGCATCGCGCACGACTACCAGCAGCGGTCCGTCCGCGGCGTCTGCGGCGCGCGCGAGATACAGCGCCGTCGCGGCGCCGGTGAGCCCGGTCCAGCGCAGGCTAGGGCGCGCAGGGGTCGGTAACGGTGGTGGCAAGGTGGCGGGCATGACTGGTCGGACCGTGACGAACGCAAGCATCCCCGCCCGCACGCGGCGGGCAAGGGCAGGGACTCGACGGGTGCGGCGCCGGACCTGGCGGGCGCGGGCCCGTCAGTCGGCGCGCAGGGAGGTGGATTCTACGGGAGCAGGGTCCCTATCGGACCGTGACCGTGTGTACGACGTGCTCGTACTCGAAATAGACGACCTTGTCGGGGTACACCCAGCGGGTGATCGGCGGCTGACCGACGGCCGGGAATCGCTCGCTCGGCGCCCCGAACTGTTTCTCGACCTGCCCCATGCTCATCCCGCGGGGCGGGATGCCGGTGGAGGACGCCGCGGGCGCCGCCGCCATCTCGAGGTTCTGCGCATGTGAGCCCGGGGTACTCGCCAGGCCGGCGAGGGCCAAACCGAGTGCGGCGAAAGTGTGCTTCTGCATGTTTCAGGTCTCCCGGAGCAAGCCCGCCGAACTATACCAATTCGTGGCCGCAAACCGGAGGTTCGCGTCGTAATTCCTTGTTGCAGTTCACTATCCGCGCGGGCCGCGCGGGTTCGCCCCCGGAGTACCGCAACGTGCAAAGCGGGGCGGGCCCCGGTAGCCTTGCCGCCTCGTCCCCATCGAGCCGGTTGCCTTTGTTCCACCCGCTGCCCCTGTTCGTCGGCCTGCGCTACGTACTCACGGGCCACCGGGGCTTCTTCGTCTCATTCATCTCGGTCGTCTCGATGGTCGGCCTCATCCTCGGGGTCGCGTTGCTGATCGTCATCATCTCGGTGATGAACGGCTTCGAGGGCGAACTGCGCAGCCGCCTCGTGGCCCTGACGGCCCATGCGACGGTGACCGGCCCGCCGGAACGCATGGCGGAATGGCGCGCCGTGGCCCGGCGCATAGGTGCGGTGCCGGGCGTGACCGGTGCCGCCCCGTTCGTCGACGTGCAGGCGATGATCGGTCGCGCGGGCACGCTCGAACCGGTGCTGTTGCACGGCATCGACCCGCAGGTGGAGTCGACCGTATCGCAGATCGAGCGTCACCTGCTGCAGGGCCGGCTCGCGGACCTGCGGCCGGGCTCGCGCGCGCTGGTGCTCGGTCGCGTGCTCGCGTGGCAGATCGCCGCCGAAGCGGGTGACGAACTCACCGTCCTGGTGCCGGGGCGCGACCTCATTTCCGGCGGCGGTCGACCTTCGCTGCAGACGTTCACGGTTACCGGGGTCTTCGAGGTCGGGCTGCAGGACACCGATGCGTCGCTCGCACTCGTATCGCTCGCCGACGCGGCGGACCTCGCGGGCGCGACGAGCGGCACACCCGCGGGCCTGCACGTCCGCTTCGCGGACGTGATGCAGGCGCCGGCCAGCGCCAACGCGTTGCGGGCCGCCGCCGGTCCCGGGCTCGAGGTGCGCGACTGGAGCCAGGAGCACGCAGCCTACTTCCGCGCGATCCGAATCGAGAAGACGATGATGAGCCTGATCCTGATGCTGGTGGTCGCGATCGCGGCGTTCAACATCGTCGCCGCGCTCGTCATGGTCGTGAACGAGAAACGCTCGGACATCGCGATCCTGCGCACGCTGGGACTGGCGCCCCGGGGCGTCGTCGGAGTCTTCCTGACGCAGGGGCTCGTGATCGGCTCGGTCGGCACGCTGCTCGGCGTGGTGGCGGGGCTCGCGCTCGCCTGGAACGTCGACGTGGTGGCGCCGCTGCTCGAGCGCGTGTTCGGTTTCCGCTTCATGGACCCGACGGTTTACTACGTGACCGCCATTCCGTCCGAGGTCCGCATACCGCAGGTCGTCGTGATCGCGCTGGTCGCCTTCGCGCTGACCGTGCTCGCGACGATCTATCCGGCCCGCCGAGGAGCCGCGACAGAGCCCGCGGAGGCGTTGCGATACGAGTGAGCACTCGCGGTCTGCAAATTCCGTACGAACTCAGGATCGGGCGCCGCTACCTGCGGTCGACCGGTAACCGGTTCCTGTCTTTCATCTCGGTGATCTCGATGGCGGGCGTGGCGCTCGCGGTCATGGTGCTGATCGTCGTGCTCTCGGTCATGAACGGCTTCGAGCGGGAGCTGCGCTCGCGCATCCTGAGCCTGACGGCCCACGGCACACTCATGGCGTTCGGCGAAGGACTCGGCGACTGGCCCGCGACACGCGCGCAGGTCCTGCGGCAGCCGCACGTGGTGGCGGCCGCGCCGTACGTCGAGAGCGAAGTGCTGCTGATCGCCGACCGACCGCGCGGCAAGACTGGCGCGGCCACGCTGCGCGGAGTCCACCCCGAGATCGAGCAAGGGGTGTCGTCACTGGCGCAGCGCATGATACAGGGCAGGCTGGACGCCGTGACCCCCGGTTCCTTCGGGATCGTGCTGGGCGCCGAGCTCGCACGTCAGCTCGACGTCGCGGCGGGCGACTCGGTCGTCGCGGCGATCGCGAAAGGTAACGTGACGCCGGCCGGGGTCGTGCCGCGGCTGCGCCGCTTCGCCGTGGTCGGCGTGTTCCGCTCGGGCATGTACGAGATCGACGCGACGCTCGCCGTGGCGAACCTGCAGGACACGGCCCGACTGCTGCGGCTCGGGGACGGTGTCACCGGCCTGCGACTCGCGGTGGACGACCCGTACGACGCACCGGCCGTGGTGCGCGAGGTGTCGCGCGCGCTGGGCGGCGGCCTCTATGTCGAGGACTGGACGCAGCGCAACGCCAATTTCTTCCGCTCGATCGAGCTCACCAAGCGCATCCTGTTCTTCATGTTGCTGCTGCTGATCGCGGTCGCCGCCTTCAACATCGTCTCCACCCTCGTGATGGCGGTGAAGGACAAGCGGCCCGACATCGCGATCCTGCGCACGTTCGGCGCGCGGCCCCGCGGCATCCTCGCGATTTTCACCGTCCAGGGCACCGTGATCGGGCTGCTCGGGACGATGCTCGGGGTCCTGCTCGGCATCCTGCTGGCTGTGAACCTCGAGACGCTGGTCCACGGGCTCGAGCGCGTGCTCGGGGTGCGGTTCATGGATGCGAGCGTCTACCTGATGAGCGACCTGCCGGCCCACGTCGAGCGGCGCGACGTGGTGCTGATCGCGGGCACGGCCTTCCTGCTGTGCTGCCTCTCGACGCTCTACCCGGCCTGGCGTGCAGCCACGACGGATCCCGCGAAGGCGCTGCGCCATGACTGACGTTGCCGTGCTCGCCTGTCAGGGTGTCCACAAGCATTTCGACGAGGCCGGCCAGCGGCTCGAGGTGCTGCGGGGCGTCGACCTGCAGGTCGGCTCCGGCGAGACCCTCGCGATCATCGGCGACTCGGGCTCCGGCAAGACGACGCTGCTGCAGATTTTGGGCGGGCTCGACCTGCCGTCCCGCGGCAGCGTTCGGCTGGTCGGGCAGGATTTCGCCGCGTTGTCGGATGCGGCGCGCGGCGACCTGCGCAACGGCAGCCTCGGCTTCGTCTATCAGTTCCACCACCTGCTGCCGGAGTTCAGCGCGCTCGAGAACGTGGCGATGCCGCTGCTCGTGCGCCGCGCCGCGGTCGCCGACGCGCGGCGCGAGGCGGATCGGTTGCTGCAGCGGGTCGGCCTCGGTCACCGCCTCGGTCACCGGCCCGCCAAGCTGTCCGGTGGCGAGCGACAGCGGGCAGCGGTTGCGAGGGCGCTCGTGACGCACCCGCGCGTCGTGCTCGCCGACGAGCCGACCGGCAACCTCGACGGTCGCAATGCGGCCGCCGTGCTCGAGCTGATGCTCGAACTCAATCGCGAACTCGGCACGAGCCTCGTCATCGTGACGCACTCGGACGCGATCGCGGCGCGCATGCAGCGCGTGCTGACCTTGCGGGACGGGACGCTGCAGCCGCACTGAATCTCGCGGAACGCGCGTGATTTGGCGCTGCGCGCGGGCAGCATCGCCTCGCACGCTGTCTCGAGGTTTTCCGCGGAGGCAGCCCATGTGGCAAATCGCGGCCGCAACCCTCGGCGGCACGTGCGCAGTGCTCGGTGCGCCGCGGCTGCCGTCGTGGATCGCCCTCGGTCTGGCGACCGCATTGCTGGCGGTGCTCGGATACCGCCGGCGTACTGCGTGGCCAGCCGCGCTGGCACTGGGAGCGGTCGGGGCCAGCTGGCAAGTCGATGCGCTCGTGGGCGACCGGCTGGCGTCTTCGCTGCAGGGCGAAGCGCTGCGGGTCCGCGGCACCGTCGTCTCGGTGCCGCAGGGTGAACTCGAGCTGTTGCGGTTCCGCTTCGCTCCGAGCGACGTGCTCGATGCGCCGGCCGGCATGCGCCTGCCACGGATCGTCG
The DNA here is from genome assembly GCA_963714645.1 of uncultured Gammaproteobacteria bacterium. Lineage (GTDB taxonomy): Bacteria > Pseudomonadota > Gammaproteobacteria > Steroidobacterales > Steroidobacteraceae > RPQJ01. The sequence goes on along the minus strand of CAVQQX010000131.1, from coordinate 683 downwards.
AGCTGACCTGGTACGACGCTCCGAGCCGTGTGGATGCCGCCGAGCAGCTCGAACTCGTCGTGAAACTGCGCCGGCCGCGCGGCTTCTCCAATCCGGGAGGACGTGACAACGAGGCGCGACTGCTGCGCGAGCGCATCGGCGCCACCGGCTACGTGCGCGACGGGCGTCGCCTCGGCCGCAGTCCTCGCGCCGCCTGGCGATATCCCGTACTGATGCTGCGGGCACGAGTCGCCGACGTCGTCCGCGACAGGCTCGGGCGACGCCCCGCCTCGGGCATCGTCGCGGGCCTCGCGGTCGGGATGCAGGACGCCGTCGACCGCGAGCAATGGCGCGTCCTCTCGCTGAGCGGGACCAGTCACCTCATGGCCATCTCCGGGCTGCACGTGACGATGATTGCGGCGCTCGGCGCGTGGCTCGGTGCGCTTGTCCAGCGATGGCGTCAATACCGTGGCGCCCGCGGCGCCCGCCGCGACGTGGCCGTGACCGCCGGAGTGTGTGCCGCACTCGGCTACAGCCTGCTCGCCGGGTGGTCCGTGCCTACGCAACGCACGATGGTGATGCTGGCCGTCGCGGCGGTGGCGCTGCGGCTCAGGCGTCGCACCGGCATCGGCGACGGACTCGGCCTCTGCGCGTGCTGCGTGCTGATACTCGATCCGCTCGCACCCCTGGCACCCGGGTTCTGG
>CAVQQX010000130.1:0-14465 GCA_963714645.1 uncultured Gammaproteobacteria bacterium | reverse complement strand
GGGACGAGTCGTTCGCGGCCCTGCAGAGCGGGAATCGACTCAAGCGCAGCACGCTGCGCTACGACGTGCGGGAAGACCTGCGGTCGATGCACAACGTGTGTCACACCTTCGACCAGGCACAGCTCGAACGACTCGCGGACGGAAGCGCGCGGACCGCCGGTGCCATCTTCATCGTCGGCATGCCGCGCACGGGAACGACGCTGCTGGAGCGCATCCTCGCGAGTCACTCGGCGGTGGCGTCGGTGGGCGAGACCGTCGACTTCCCGATCGTCATGACCCAGGAGGCGCGACGCGTCCACGAGGAACGCGGCCTCGAGGATGCGAGTCTGCTGCGGGCAGCCACCATGATCGATTACGACAGGCTCGGCAGACGCTATCTCGCCGCCGTGCGCGAGCTGACCGATCGACCCTGCACGGTCGACAAGCTGCCATTCAATTTCCGCTACTGCGGCCTGATCCTGAAGGCGCTGCCGGGCGCGCGGATCATCCACGTGCGGCGCGAGCCGCTCGACACCTGTTACGCGGTATTCAAGAGCCTGTTCGAGAGCGCGTACCACTTCTCGTACCAGCTCGACGAACTCGCCGAGTACTACATCGCCTACCGCGAGACCATGGACCACTGGCACAGGGTCCTGCCCGGCGGGGTCCGCGACGTGCATTACGAGGATCTGGTATCGCATCCGGCTGAAACCTGCCGGGCCGTGCTCGAATGGTGCGGGTTGCCGTGGGAAGACGGCGTGCTCGATTTCCACCGTTCCAGCGCCGTGGCGCAGACCGCGAGCGCCGCCCAGGTACGCCGCAGAATCTATGCGTCGTCGGTCGGCAAGTGGCGACGCGTGGCCGGGAAGCTGCAACCGGTGTTGCGCCGCCTGGCGGACGCCGGGCTCGTCGATGAGGAGGGGTGCGAGCCCGGCAGGCGAACGGTCACCCGGACCACATGCGCATGAGGTTCTGACGCACGACGTCGAGCCGGATCCTGTTCTCCCAGCGCATGTTGAGGCCTTCGAGCGCAGCCAGCTCGTTGAGCTCGTAGACCTGCAGCCGCCGGTGCGCATCCGCGATCAGGCTCTCGATAAAAGTGATCGCAACCAGGCGCTGCCCGTCGCGCACCGGCACGACCTCGTGCAGCAGCGTCGACGGATAGACGACGGCTTCGCCGGGATCGCCCTTGAAGGTGAGCGACTGGCTGCCGAGCGACATGGCGAGCTCGCCGCCCTCATACGTCGCCGGGTGCGATACGAATATCGTGCACGACACGTCCGACCGCAGGCGTCCGCCCGCCAGGTTGATGACCGCGGCGTCGGCGTGCGCTCCGTACTTCATGCCGGGCGCATAACGACACAGCATCGGCGGCGCGATGCGCCTCGGCATCGAGAAGTCGATCAGCTCGCGCGAGCGTGCGAGGGCCGCCTGCAGGATCTGTACGCTTTCGGCATACTTCGCATCCGTCGGATCGGCCTGCTGGTTCTGCTTCGTGAGATTCGCGGGATTCGAGGCGCGGCCGTCGACGAAGCGAAGCTCGCTGCTCAGCGCGACCAGGCGCGCGATTTCCGCTTCGTTCAGGACGTTCTTGATATGCAGGAACATTCGCGGTGGCGTGGCAGCCCTATACGTGGGCTGCGGGCACCGTGCCGTTGAACGCGTCCGCCGCCGCGATCACGGCAGCGATGGCATCCCGTTCGGCGGGTGATAGCCGCGGACTCCAGACATCGCAGATCAGAACGTAGCGGGGCTGGTCGCCGTCATTCCATGCCTCGTGCTCGATCGTATCGTCGAACACCCACGCCTCCCCGACGCGCCACTCCCGCGTTTCGTTGCCAACCCGGAACCCGCAGCCCGGCGGGATCACCAGCGGCAGGTGGACGACCAGGCGGAAATTCGCGACCCCCGTGTGAGGCGGGATCCGGGTCTTGGGCTGCAACGACGAGTACATCGCACAAGGCGAGCGGAGAGGAACAGCCGCCTGCGGGAGGCGCGACACGGCTTCGACCGTGGCAGGCGCCCGCCGGCAACGGTCCGCGATCGGTTGTCCCTTGTCGTAGAAATGAAAGGCGCTCCAGCGGGACGAATGATTGAGTTCCGCCCACTGGTCGAGCGGCATGTGCTGGGCGTAGTGGATGTAGGGTGAAAAACCGCCCGCGTCCTCGCGCACGATGTCGGCGAGCTCCTGGCCGATTGCGGTCGTGCGGGACTCCAGCTCCTCGAGCCACGAGAACTCGGCCCGATCGTAGAACTCGATCGCAGGCAGCCCCGGATAGTAGTAGTCGGTCGGTTCCTGGCGAAAACGGCGGCGGACGCGCAGGGTCGTGTCTATGAAGGACTCGACACGCCGGCGCTCCGCACCACTGCACTGTCCCGAGACCGCTGCAACCGACGCCCGGACATGCTCGCCAAGCTGACGCGCATAAGACTCCTGGACCGCACGCCCGCGCATGACTGCCTGCAGTGTTGGCGCGTCGAGGCGGGAATCGGGGGGTGCATTGGCGAGGGCTGCGGCGTAGGCCCGTGCGGCCGGCACGGCGCGCCCTTCTCGCTCCAGCATCGTCGCACTCATGAGCAACGCCGGAAAATTCCGGGCATCGAGCTGCAGCACCTGTTGGATCGCCGCGAACGCACCGTCGAGCTCGTCGCGCTGACGCCGGACGGCAGCCAGGTTGAGCCAGGCAGGAATATTGCGCCGGTCGTGACCAAGCGCCTGCAGCAGAGCCGATTCCGCGCCCGGGAGATCGCCCGACGCCATTGCCTGCAACGCGGCCTGATTGTATGCGGCCGACTGCTTCGCGGCCAGCTCTGCGGGGTTCGGCTCGGACGTCGCCATGGCGTCAGCCTAAGCTTCCGCAGTCGCGATCCGCAAGACTTGGCAGCGGTCCGCACGTGGTGAAGAATGCTCGCAGGTTTCGCCCATGTCACCGTGAACAACCCACAGCCAGATGTCCGGATCGCGGAGCTCGATCGCGCGCTCGCGGTCGATCCCCGCAACGTGCGCGCGCTGATCGCCAAGGCAGATCATTATGCGAGCATCGGCAATCCGCGTGCGGCCGGCGCATTCTATCGCGCTGCACTCAGGGCCTCGCCGGCAAAGAATCACCCGCCGCCGGAACTCGCAGCGGAGCTCCGGCGCGCGCACCGCATGTGTGAGCAGATCGAGGCCGGTTACAAGTCGTACGTGCGTGAGAAACTCGCCGCGCGCGGTTTCGATCCAGATCGTGCGTCCAGCACACGGTTCGCCCGGTCGCTGGCCATCGCCTTCGGCGAGAAGCGCGCTTTCCTGCAGCAACCCCGCTACTTCTATTTCCCGGAGCTGCCGCAGATGCAGTTCTACGAGCGCGAGCAGTTCTCATGGGTTCCCGAAGTCGAGGCTCAGACGACCCGGATCCGCGACGAGCTGCTGGGAGTGATGCGGGATCCCGGCGCGTTCTCTCCCTATGTCACCGGTGAGGCGGACAGGCCGCGCAGCGACCCGCAGGGCATGTTGAACAATCCTGCCTGGAGCGCGTTTTTCCTTTGGAAGAACGGAGACCCGGTCCCCGGCAACGCTGAACGCTGTCCGGCGACAATGCGCGCACTCGAGCGGCTGCCGCTGGCTCGCGTGCCGAATCGATCGCCGTCGATCCTGTTCTCGCTGCTGCGGCCTCGCGCGCACATTCCGCCGCACAACGGGCTGGTGAACACGAGGCTGATCTGCCACCTGCCACTGGTCGTGCCCGAGGGGTGCCGATTCCGCGTTGGCAACGACATCCGCGAATGGCAGCAAGGTCGCTGCTGGCTGTTCGACGATACGATCGAGCACGAAGCGTGGAACGACAGCGACGAGACCCGCGTGATCCTGCTGTTCGACGTATGGCGTCCGGAGCTCACGCCCGAGGAACGGCAGCTCGTCGTGAACCTGTTCGAATCCATCGATGCCTATGACGGCACGCGTCCGTACTGGGAAATATGAAATGCAACCTCCATCGGATCGACGAACTGTCCGCCTGCAGCCCGTGGGCCGGCCTTCCCGCGGGTTCCTGCCAGCGGCCGCCGGCGCATTGCTCGCGGTGCTCGCAGGCGCCGCGCTCGCCGCCGAGGTCCCCGATGGATTGCGACGTTGCGCGGCGATGCCGGACGAGCTGCCGCGCCTCGCCTGCTACGACGCCGAGATCGCTCGACTCGACGGGTCGACCGATGGGGTCGTCCCAGGGGACCCTGCCGGTTCCGCCTCAGTCGCCGAAGCCGCGAAGGCCGGCTCCGCTACCGGCGGTGCTCCGGCCGACCCCGATCGCGCGGAGGGAGATGCCGTGGACAGGTTCGGCCGGCGAGGCGACCTGCAAATGCAAGTCCGCGTCGAGCCCAGCGAGGTTTCGAGTTCCGTCGCGGCCCTCGCCCGCGGAGTCGACGGAAAGTTCGCGGTAACGCTCCAGAACGGCCAGGTCTGGCGCGAAATTGCGCCGAACCCGGCTGTCCGCCTCAAGACCGGCGACCCGGTACGCATCGAGCGAGGCGCGCTGGGATCGTTTGTCCTGATTGCCCCGAACAAGCGCTCCACCAAGGTCACGCGGCTCGAGTAACGGGCACGGAAGGAGCGCGGCACAACGCCGGTGGCGGCATAAAACAACGAATGCACGGCGGTTGCTTCCTCGCCACAACGGTTCTGCCGCTATCCTCGCGCAGCGGTCAGCCGAATCGTCCCGCCGACGATCGGTGCGTATCCGGCGATGAAGCGCTGATGGGCCGGCGTTGCGATATCGCAACACAGGTTGTGTATACCTGATTTGTTGCTAACATCCCTGCTAGGCAACTGGCCGCCCGCGGTTAACGCGATGGCGGCAGCCGGTCGAGCCACTACACGCGCAGAAGAGGAAAAATCACGATGAACCATAACAGTCAGGTACGTCGCGCCGTACGGCATGCGCTGCTGATCAGCGCCATCGCCGCCGCATCGGCGCCGTCCGCGTTCTCGCAGGAAATCGAAGAGGTCGTGGTCACGGGCTCGCGAATCCGCAGCGCGAACCTCGAAGGCACCAGCCCCGTGACCACTGTGACGAGCGTCGATATCGCCACCCAGGGCGTGACGCGCGTCGAAGACCTGATCACTCAGCTCCCCCAGGCATTCGCATCGCAGAACGCGACCGTGGCGAACGGCGCGACCGGCGCCGCGACGGTCGACCTGCGCAACCTCGGTGACGCCCGCACGCTGGTGCTCGTGAACGGTCGACGCATGCCGTATGGCAGCACGAGCAGTTCCGCCGCGGACCTCAACATGATCCCCGCTGCGATGGTCGAGCGCGTCGAGGTACTGACCGGCGGCTCGTCGGCGGTTTACGGGTCGGATGCCGTCGCCGGCGTCGTCAACTTCATCATGAAGAAGGACTTCGAAGGCGTCGAGTTCGACGCCCAGTGGGGCACGTACCAGCACAACAACAGCTTCGGCGGCCCGGGCGACACGTCGCTGCGCGAGATCATCAGGACCCGCAGCGAGACCAATCCGGGTCAGTTCGCGCTTCCGGACGACAACGTCTCGGACGGCGAATCGGTCGAGTTCAACGTGCTGATGGGCGTCTCGACCGACGACGGCCGCGGCAACATCACTGCGTTCGCCGGCTGGCGCAAGAACGAGGCGGTGCTGCAGGGTGATCGCGATTACTCGGCGTGCTCGCTCAACACGACGCCGCGCCCGGACAGCTTCTCCTGCGGCGGTTCCTCGACGGCATTTCCGGGCCGCTTCGTCGACTTCTACCGTCCCGGCGTCGACTTCACCATCGACGAGACCACCGGCAACACCTTCCGTCCGTTCGACTCAGACCTCGACCAGTACAACTTCGGTCCGAGCAACTACTATCAGCGTCCCGACGAGCGCTGGTCGCTCGGTGCGTTCGGCCATTACGAGCTGACCGAGTTCGCGGACGTGTACACGGAGCTGATGTACGGCAACTACACCTCGGTCGCGCAGATCGCCCCGGGCGGCTTCTTCCTCGGAGACGCCAAGGTCGCGATCCCGTGCAACAACCCGCTGCTGTCGGCCTCGCAGGCCGCGGCACTCGAGTGCAGCCCCGCGATGATCGCGGCCGGCGACCTCGCCACGCCGATCTACATCGGGCGTCGCAACGTCGAAGGCGGCGGGCGTCAGGACGCTTTCGACAATTCCACCTTCCGGGCCCTGCTCGGCGTGCGCGGCGACATCAACGACGCGTGGAACTATGACGCGTCGTTCCAGTACTCGAAGGGACAGGGTACGACGAGGACGCTGAACTACTTCGTGATCGACCGGATCCCAAAGGCGCTCGACGTCATCCCGGACCCGGACACCGGCGCCCCGGTCTGCCGCTCGGTCCTCGACGGCACCGACCCGAACTGCGTCCCGTACGACATCTACACGCTCGGCAACGTGACGCCGGAGGCGCTGAACTACCTGCAGGCGCCGGGCATGGCCCAGTCGGCCATCACGCAGAAGGTGGCGACCGCGTCGATCACGGGCGACCTCGGCAGCATCGGCATGCAGAGCCCGTTCGCCTCCGAATCCGTCAAGTTCGTGTTAGGCGCGGAGTGGCGCGAGGACGCCATCGAGACGACGACGGACTACCTCAATGCGAACGCGTTGCTGTCCGGTACGGGCGGAGCCGAGATCGGTTTCTCGGGCGTGACGCGCGTGGCCGACGTCTTCACGGAACTGCGCGTGCCGATCGTCCAGAATGCCCCGTTCGCGGATCAGCTGTCGTTCGACGCCGCGTACCGGTATTCGGACTACGACACCGGCGTCACGACGGACACCTACAAGCTGGGCCTCGACTGGGCACCGATTCCGGACGTCAAGTTCCGCGGCAGCTTCCAGCGAGCGGTGCGTGCGGCGAACGTGATCGAATTGTTCACGGCGCAGGGCTTCAACCTGTTCGACCTCGGGGCCGACCCCTGCGCCACGGCGGGTGCGGCGGGCAGCCCGACGGTTGCCGACTGCATCGCGACCGGTGTTCCGGCGAACTTCTACGACGGGACTCCCCAGGCCGCCATCCGCAGGGCAGCGCTCAACAGCCCGGCGTCGCAGTACAACTTCCTGCAGGGTGGCAACGGTGATCTTACGCCTGAGAAATCCGACACCACCACGTTCGGCATCATCCTGCAGCCGCGGTTCCTGCCGAAGCTCGCGTTCTCGGTCGACTACTACGACATCCAGATCGACGACGCGGTCTCCGTGTTCGGCGCCGACAACCGGCTCGACGCCTGCTATAACCAGGGCGACGCGGAGTCCTGCTCGAAGATCCATCGCAACGCAGCCAACGGCTCGCTCTGGGTCGGCGACGGTTACATCGAGGACCTCAATGCAAACCTGGCGGAGCTGACCGCGAAGGGCTACGACTTCAGCCTGACCTATTCGGGCCTCGAGCTGGGTCGGTTCGGCAGCCTGAACCTGAACTTCAGCGGAACGCTCGTCGACGAGCTGACCACGACGCCGGCGGACATCATCGCCACATACGACTGCAAGGGCCAGTACTCGAACGCGTGTGAGGAGCCGACGCCCGAGTGGCGGCATCGCGCACGCGTCGGCTGGCTGAGCCCGTGGAACGTCGACGTCTCGTTGACCTGGCGCTACTACGGCAGCGCGAAGGAGTTCCGCGGCGATCCGGCCAACATCGACTACAAGCTCGAATCGACGGACTTCTTCGACCTGGCCGCCAACTGGGCGGTCACGGACAAGATGTCGGTGCTGCTCGGCGTCAACAACGTCCTCGACGAGGAGCCGCCGATCACCGCGTCAGTGGGTACGACCGGCAACGGCAATACCTACCCGCAGATCTACGACGCGCTCGGACGCTTCCTGTTCGTCCGCGCGGAAGTCGGGTTCTGATCGGCTGACGCCTGCGAGGCACCAACTGGCGGCGGCCTCGCGAGGGGCCGCCGCTTTCTTTTGTGCGGCGCGTGCTGTCCCCACCGGGGCCGCCGCCACGTTGCCCTCACATTGCGCCCACTCGCTGCCCGGTGCGCGAGATGCTAGCCTGACCGCGATGCCGTCCTTCGCAGATTTCATCGCTCCATTCGATCCGGTCGAGTTCAAACGGGAGTACTTCGGCCACAAGCCCTGCTACATCCGGCGCGCCGGCATTCCCTTCGACAACCCGCTGCCGTGGCCACGCTTCAATGCGGTCCTCGGGCTCGCACCGTACTGGAACGAGGACAGTCTCAAGGTCTTCTACCGCAGCCGCAGCGCCCTGCGTGAGAACTATTGCGACGTGACGGACCTGCCGGCCGGAGCGAAGGCGCCGGCGGACCCACGCAAAATCAAGGCACTGCTGGGGCTCGGCGCGAGCCTCGTGGCCAACCACATCCACAAGGTGTGCCCCGAGATCGCCGCCGTCACACAGATGCTCGAACGCGAGTTCGCCGCGCGTGCAGGCGCCAACGTCTATTGCTCGTTCAGCCAGGTGCAGGCGTTCTCCACGCATTTCGACCTTCACGACGTGTTCGTCCTGCAGACCGAAGGCGAGAAGCTCTGGCACGTCTACTCGGCTCGGGCAGACCACCCGGTTTCGCCGGTGCCCCCCGGCGACGAAGCGGAGCGCTGGCTGATCGCGAGCCGCGGCGAGGTGCTGTTCGAGGTCACGATGAAGCCGGGGGACGTGCTGTATCTGCCTCGGGGCCAGTATCACGACGCAATCACCGGCGCCGGCGCGTCGCTGCATGCGACGTGCTTCGTGGAGCCTGCGACCGGGCTCTCGTTGCTCAAGCTGCTGTCGACGGCCGTCTCAGGGGACAGCACGTTCAGGGCGTACGTTCCGGATGCCCGGGACGAGGCGGCGCTCAGCAAGCATCTCGCGCGGCTGGCGCAAAAGCTCCATGCCTTGGTGAGTTCTCCCGCGTTTGCCATAGACGTGCTGAATCTTCAGCGCGGGCTGGCGACCTCACCGGCCGACTACGCTCTGCCCGAACAGCAACGTCCGCAGTTCTACTCTCCGGCGGTCCGCGTCGACGTGGTCCGCCGACTGGAGGGGTGTTTCGCCGTCGTCGCGGGCCGGGAACTGCCGCTGGGGGCGACCTATCCTGCGGTGCTGTGGCTGTTCCAGCAGCGGACGTTCTCACTCGACGACCTGATGGCGCGATATCCGTATGTGGACGCGCGCGAAATCCAGTCCATCCTGCAGGCGTTCCTGCAGGCGGGAGTGGTCGTCGAGACCGAGATGCGTTGAGAGACCCGTCCGGTGCCGGCGGCCCGTCAGTGCAACCAGTCATCCAGCAAACGCTTCCGCAACTGCCGACGCGCGCGGCGCTGTCGGACGATGCCCTGCACGTCATGCTGCGCACGATCGGCCCGGCAGAGCTGCGCGAGCCGTTCATGCAGCAGACCGTGGACAGGATCTTGGCACCCGAAGCGGTCGTTTCGTTCCCGTTCGCGCAACTCGATCTCCTGCCCGCATTCCCGCCCCCGGCCGGAGTGATCTTCCACGTCGCACGCTGCGGCTCAACGCTGGTTTCGCAGCTGCTGAAGCAGCACCCGGGCGTCGCGGTGTATGCCGAGCCACTGCCGATCAACGAGATTCTCGTTCCACCGCACCGTGCGCCACGCGCGCAGCTCGTGAGCGCGCTGCGGTGCGTCGGCGCGCTGCTGGCTCGCCACGCGAACGGGCCGTACGTCGTCAAGTGCAGCAGCTGGAACTCGCTCTACTGCGATCTCGTCACCGAGGCCTTCCCGGATACGCCGTGGATCCTGTGCGTGCGCGATCCCCTCGAGGTGGCAGTGTCACTGCTGCGCGACCGGCCGGGCTGGCTCCGCGGCCCTGCCGCAAGCGACCCGTTCGCCGGTCGCGTCGACCCGAGGCGTGCCGCCGGGTCGCAGGAGGAGTACGTGGCCCGGCTGCTGGCCGCCTATTTCGATTCCGCAGCCCGCCTGGAACCCGCCCGCGGCCGGATCGTGGACTACGAGAAGCTGCCCGAGGCCGTGTGGTCGGGCATCGCGTCGCACTTCGGGCTCACCCTGCCTCCGGAGGTCGGGCAGCGCATGGCTGCGCTGTCGCGCATGCAGGCCAAGGCACCTGCGGGCACCGCCGTGCCCTTCGTGCAGGACAGTGAGGCCAAACGGGCTGCGGCATCGCCGACGCTCGCGGCCGCCATCGACGATGTCGCGCGACCTGCACTGCAGCGCCTGCGGGCGGCCTGGTCGTTCGCCCAGCGCCCTCGATTAACGTGATGCGCGATGTAGACGAAGCTCGCGCGCTGATGCGCGAGGCCACGCGCCTCGAGGCCGCCGGACGCCTGCCGGAAGCTGAGGAGACCTACCGTCGCCTGCTCACCCGCTGGCCGGCCGTCGCCGATGCCTGGTTCAACCTGGCCGTCGTGCAGCGCAAGTCCGGTCGCTTCGACGAAGCGCTGGCCTCGTACGACGAGGCGCTGCGACGCGGCATCTCGCAACCGGAGGAGGTACACCTCAACCGCGGGGTCATCTATTCCGATCACCTGCGACGCGACGCCGCCGCGCTGGCCGAGCTGCGGCGGGCGCTGCAGCTCAACCCGGGCTACGTGCCGGCGCTGCTGAACCTCGCGAACCTGCACGAGGACCTCGGCCGGCGCGACGACGCGGTGTCCACGTACGAACGGCTGCTGGCGCTCGATCCCGCGTGTGCGCCGGCGCTGGCGCGTTACGCCTCGCTGCAGGCCGTGAGCGGCACTCCATCCGGTTGGCTCGTGGATCGCCTGCGCGGAATGCTGGCAAGCCCGGGCCTCCCGCCGCTCGACCGGTCGAGCCTGGGGTTCGCGCTCGGCACGGTGCTCGACCGTCTCGGCGAGTACGACGCGGCCTTCGGCGCCTTCAGCGACGCGAACCGCGTGGCGCGCGCCCTCGCCGAGCAGGCCGGATTGGTTTACGACCGGCGGCGCCAGGAGCGATTCGTGGCCGACGTCATCCGCGCGTTCCCCGCGACGCCGGCCGCGACGATCACGCACGCTTCGTCTGATGGCCCGTTGCCGCTCTTCGTCTGCGGCATGTTCCGCTCGGGCTCGACGCTGCTCGAGCAGGTGCTCGCGGGCCATCCGCGGATCGCGGCGGGCGGGGAGATCGACATGCTGCCGCGGATGGTCGCCCGCGAGCTCGCGCCGTTCCCGCAATCCATGTCCGCGACGACGCCGACGACGCTCGCCGGGCTCGCGGCACGCTACCGCGACCTGCTCGCGTCACGCCATCCGGCGGCGGGCCTGGTCGTCGACAAGCGACCTGACAACTTCCTCTACCTCGGGCTCGTAGACCGGCTGTTCCCCGCGGCGCGCGTGGTGGAGACGACGCGCGATCCGCTCGACAACTGCCTCTCGATCTTCTTCCTGCACCTCGACCTGCGCATGACCTACGCGCTCGACCTGCTCGACATCGGGCACTATTACCGCTGCTACCGGCGGCTGATGGCGCATTGGCGGGAGGCGCTGGACGGGCGCCTGCTGTCGTTCGTCTACGAGGACTTCGTCGCAGACCCGCGTGCGGCCACCGGCCGCGTGCTCGAGTTCGCCGGGGTCGACTGGCAGGACGAGTGCCTCGCGTTCGAACGTCGCGCCAACGCGGTCAAGACGGCGAGCGTCTGGCAGGTGCGCCAGCCGCTGTATCGTCACGCCGCCGGACGCGCCCGCCACTATGTGCGTCACCTGGCCGGGCTCGCCGAGGAACTGCAGCGACCCTAGCGTAGCGACAGGAACTCGCCACCAGTGCGATTCCCATGCCGAGCTGCACGCTCGTCCCGGACCGGCCGCCGGAACTCGAGGAACGCAGTCGTGGTGGCGAACGAACCGCTGCCGAGCGGGTCGAGGAACCATGCATCGGTCAGGACTCCGGCACGCGCAGCGGCAATTCCGTGCCTTTGCGCACGGTGCGCAGGGCGAAACTCGATTGCACGCGCGCGACGCCGGGCAGGCGCGTGAGGTGCTGGCTGTGCAGGCGTTCGAAGTCGGCCGGGTCGGAGACGACGACGCGAAGCAGGTAATCCTGCTGCCCGGTCATCAGGTAGCACTCCATGACCTCGGGGACGCCCTTGACGGCTTCCTCGAACGCCGCGAGGTCGGCCCCTTCCTGCCGGTTCAGCGTGATGCTGACGAACACGTTACCGGGCAGGCCCACGCGCGCCTGGTTCACGAGCGCGGCGTAGCGCTCGATCACTCCCGCCTCCTCGAGGGTCCGCACGCGCCGCAGGCACGCCGACTCGCTCAGGTGGACCTGGTCGGCCAGGTCGCGGTTGCTGACACGGCCGTCGCGCTGCAGCGCCGCGAGGATCTGGTTGTCGACGCGGTCCAGCTTCATGGCTCGATTCGCAGGATTCCCTGGTCGCTGGCGCCCGCACCGCAATAAATTGCGTGGAGCGGGCGAATTCCGGGTGACTTTGCACGAAAGCGCGGTCCGATGCCAACTATCCTGCGCAGATCCCGCCGTCCTCAGCGCGGCTACACCAACGATCGCACGGGGCTCGCATGCGCATCGGCGTACCGAAGGAAGTCAAGGTCCACGAATACCGCGTCGGTCTCGTGCCGGCGGCTGTCCGCGAACTGGTCCATGCCGGGCACGAGGTGGTCGTGCAGTCCGGTGCGGCCGCAGGCATCGGATTCGCCGATGCGGACTACCAGCGGGTGGGCGCGAAGATCGCGACCGACGCCGCGCAGATCTTCGCGACGAGCGACATGATCGTGAAGGTCAAGGAGCCGCAGCCGCCGGAGTGCGCCATGCTGCGCCGCGGCCAGGTGCTGTTCACCTACCTGCACCTCGCGCCCGATCCCGCGCAGACCGAGGCTCTCGTGAAGTCGGGCGCGACCTGCATCGCCTACGAGACGGTGACGGCGCCGGACGGTTCGCTGCCGCTGCTCACGCCGATGAGTGAAGTCGCGGGAAGAATGTCGATCCAGGTCGGCGCCTACTGCCTGCAGAAGGCGACGGGCGGTCGCGGCGTGCTGCTCGGCGGCGTGCCGGGCGTCGCCCCGGCGAAGGTCGTGGTTCTGGGTGGCGGCGTGTCCGGCACCCATGCGGCCGAGATGGCGGTCGGCCTGCGGGCCGACGTCACGGTCGTCGACCGTTCGGTGAAACGGCTGCGCGAGCTGTCGGTGCTCTTCGGCTCGTCGCTGCGCACCGAGTACTCGACGCAGGAACAGATCGACGCGCACGTGATCGATGCCGACCTCGTCGTCGGTGCGGTGCTGATCGCGGGGGCGGCGGCGCCCAAGCTCGTCACCCGCGACATGGTCCGGCGCATGAAACCGGGCTCCGTGCTGGTCGACATCTCGATCGACCAGGGCGGCTGCTTCGAGACCAGCCATGCAACGACCCACGCCGACCCGACCTACGTCGTCGATGGCGTGATCCATTACTGTGTCGCCAACATGCCGGGCGCCGTCCCGCGGACCTCGACGTTCGCGCTCAACAATGCGACGTTGCCGTTTGCGCGCAAGCTGGCGGACCTCGGCTGGCAGAAGGCATTGCGTGCCGACCCGCACCTCGCCAACGGCCTCAACGTGCATGAAGGACAGATCACGAACGCGGCCGTCGCGCGCGACCTGGGCTACAAGCACGTGCCGGTACCCGCAGTGCTCTGACCCGCGCGCTTCCGGCCCCCCGTCACCCGGGGTCGCACGAAAACGCGCTACGATGGGCGGCCGCGACGAGAGTCGTCTTTCGAGACTCGGTCCATGCGTGCACCCACGCTACGCTTCGACGGCACGAGGATGCTCGTCACGGGTGCCTCGAGCGGTCGGTCTCACCGAGGTATCGTGCGCGGGTTGATGGACATCAGCCGCCGCGCGACGCAACGCCCCCGGAGAACCGCATGACGACGAACGCTCCCGCACCGGACACGTCGACGCACCTCTCGCTCGAACGCGACGGCGGCGTGGCGCTGCTGTACCTCGATCGCCCCGAGAAACTCAATGCACTGCACCGCGACCTTTGGCATGCGATCCCGGCCGCGGTCGCCGCCCTGGATGCGGACCCCGACGTGCGCGTGATCGTGCTCGCGGGGCGCGGCAAGGCGTTCTGCGCCGGCATCGACCTGTTCGACCACGCGGCCGCGCTGACCGGCGGCGGGCCGCTCGGCGGGGCGGACGGCGGCTCGCCCGTCGCGAACCGGCGGCAGCTGTACGACGACATCCGCCAGTACCAGCGCACGGCGTCGTGCTTTGCGGACTCGAGCAAGCCCGTGATCGCCGCCGTGCACGGCGCCTGCATCGGCGCCGGCTTGGACCTGGTCACAGCCTGCGACTTCCGTCTCGCGGCCGCCGACGCGATGTTCTCGGTGCGCGAGACCCGCATCGCGATGGTCGCCGACGTCGGAACGCTGCAGCGGCTGCCGCGGGTGATCGGCGACGGCCATGCGCATAACCTAAAGAACTGGTTGTAATATCAACTCCTAATGATTCCATCCAGATTAGGGCAGCGGCATAGTTATCTTCTTCAATATTCGTTTCATCTTTTATGTCTTCTGTCTTAGCTAGGATAAATGATGAGTTAAATGCCGGACCAATCATAACACCATTGATATATC
>CAVQQX010000129.1:0-21578 GCA_963714645.1 uncultured Gammaproteobacteria bacterium | reverse complement strand
AAGCCGCGGCTGGTTTGGCGGGAACCGGTGACATGCGGGGACCAGGTCAAAAAAGCTCAGGCGCCGAAGCTGCGCTTGAGGTCGATCATATCGAGACAGGCATTGGCCGCGCCGCCGCCCTTGTTCTTCTCGTCGACCCTGGCGCGCGCCCAGGCCTGCGCACCGTTCTCGACCGTCTGGATGCCGTTGCCGAGCGCGAGCGAACGATCCACCGCGAGCGTCATCAGGGCGCGAGCGAACTCGTTCGAGACTATATCATAATGCGTGGTCTCGCCGCGAATGACGCAACCGAGCGCGACAAACCCGTCGATCTTCTTGGTCTGGCCGCCATGCGCCATCGCGTCGAGCGCGAATTTGATCGCCGCCGGAATTTCAAGAACGCCTGGCACGGAAATGCGCGTATAGGTGGAGCCCCGCCCCTCGACAGCGGCAATGGCGCCGCGCGCCAGCTCGTCCGCCAGGTCTTCATAAAATCGCGCCTCGACGATCAGGATATGAGCCGCTCTGCCGGTCACGATGCCGTCTCCTTCTCTTTCGTCCCCCTCGCCGCCCGCTTTTTCGGACTGATCGGACGCTGGCCGGCGACGCTGAGACCATAGCCTTCGAGGCCGACGATGCTGCGATCCGTGTCCGACAGCAGGATCATTTCATGGACGCCGAGATCGAGAAGGATCTGCGCGCCGACGCCATATTCGCGCAACCGGCGCGGCATGCCCTGATCGAGCGCCTCGCCCTTGCGCAGCAGCAAATCGGAAACGACGGTCGCGGTCGTGTCGCGGATCAGCACGATGACGCCGCGCCCTTCCTCCGAGATCATCCGCATCAACTCCTTCAGGAGATCGGACCGACTGTTTCGGCAGGCCGTAGATCAGATCGACGCTGACCGAGTCGAAGCCGAGGCGCCGAGCGTCGTCGATCAGCCGCAGCGTGTCGGGCACCGACTGCACGCGGTTCACCGCCTGCTGCACCGCCGGGTCGAAGTCCTGCACGCCGAGGCTGCAGCGATTGAAGCCGATGCGGGCGAGGTCGGACAGCGTCGCGGCCGAGACGGTGCGCGGGTCGAGTTCGATCGAGAACTCACGGTCGGTCGATGGCGAGAGGTTGAAGTGACGACCCAACTCGCCGACGAGCATCTCGATCTCGGCCGAGGTCAGGAACGTCGGCGTGCCGCCGCCGAAGTGCAGCTGCTCGACCACGCGGCGCCGGTCGTAGAGCGCGCCCTGCAGCGCGACTTCGCGGTGCAGCCGATAGAGGTAGGCCTCGGCCTTCTCGTGATTGCGCGTGATGACTTTCGTGCAGCCGCAGTAGAAACACGGGCTCGCGCAGAAGGGGATGTGCACGTAGAGCGACAAGGCCCGGGTCGCGGCCTCTTCGTTGCTCGTCGTCGCGACGTCGCGGTACTCCGGGATGCCGAAGCGTCCGCTGAACTGGACCGCCGTCGGGTAGGAGGTGTAGCGGGGCCCGGAACGGTCGTAGCGGCGGACGAGGTCGGCGTCGAACCGGATCTGGTGCGGTGTCATCTTGGTCTCCGTGCCGCCCGGCGGGGCCGGGCGACCACTTCGCCGGCGTCCGGAGCGACTCGATTTGACTGGTCGAGACTCTGTCCAAACCGTGGGGGCATGACAAGCCGGGAAACCCGCAAACGCTGCGGAAAACACGGATGCCTGCGGGCCGCGGCCAAGGTCGATCCGTTAGAATCCGCAGACTTTTTTCCGGAGGGCGTTCCTTGTCCCACCCGAGTTCCGTCGCTGTCGCCGTTCCCTTCGAGACCGATGCCCTCGTGATCGGGGCGGGCCCTGCCGGGCTGTTCCAGGTCTTCGAACTCGGTCTGCTCGGCATCCGTGCACACGTGGTGGACACGCTCAAGCACCCGGGCGGGCAGTGCGCCGAACTCTATCCGGACAAACCCATCTACGACATCCCGGCCCTGCCGGTGTGCGGTGCCCAGGAACTCGTCGACCGGCTCCTGCAGCAGGTCGCTCCGTTCCATCCGCAGTTTCACTTCGGCGAGGAAGTCTCCGCGCTCGCCGCGCAGGACGACGGCCGCTTCCTCGTGCGCACGTCCGGCGCCACCGCGTTCCTCGCGAAGACGGTCGTGATCGCGGCCGGTCTCGGTTCGTTCCAGCCGCGACGGCTCGGCGTCGAGGGCGTCGAGGCCTTCGAGGGCCGGCAGGTCCATTACCGGGTTCGCAGCGCCGCCGACTTCCACGGCCAGCGACTGGTCATCTTCGGGGGCGGCGATTCCGCGCTCGACTGGGTCGTGGACCTGAACGGCAAGGCGCAGAGCATCGTGCACGTCCACCGGCGCAACGAGTTCCGTGCCGCGCCGAACTCGGTCGCGCGCATGCGCCAGCTCGTGGCGGCGGGACGCATGGAATACGTCGAGGGCGTAGCCTCCGCCATCCGGACGGAAGAGGGGCGACTCACCGGAGTGACGGTCAAGTGCACCGACGGCACGATGCGCGAGCTCGCGGCCGACCACCTGCTCGCGTTCTTCGGCCTGCACCCCAAGCTCGGCCCGATCGCCGAGTGGGGCATCGAGCTCGAGAAGAAGGCGCTCAAGGTCGACACCGCGAAGTTCCAGACCAGCGTGCCCGGAATCTTCGCGATCGGCGACATCAACACCTACCCCGGCAAGAAGAAGCTGATCCTGAGCGGGTTCCACGAGGCGGCGCTCGCGGCCTTCGCGATTGCGGAGCACCTGAACCCGAACAAGAAGGTGCACCTGCAGTACACGACGACCAGCCCGATCATGCAGAAGCGGCTCGGCGTCGCCGAATGAGTCACGCCGCGCCGCTCGACGACCTGGTCCGGCTGCTCGACCTCGAGCGGCTCGAAATGAACCTGTTTCGCGGCGAGAGTCGCGACATCGGCAGCTCGCAGGTCTTCGGCGGGCAGGTGCTCGGGCAGGCATTGCGGGCCGCGTACTGCACCGTGCAACCCGACCGCCCCGTGCATTCGCTGCACTCGTACTTCCTGCGCCGCGGCGATTTCAACGCGCCGATCGTCTACGAAGTGGACCGCAGCCGCGACGGCGCCAGCTTCACCAGTCGCCGGGTCGTCGCGATCCAGCACGGCCAGCAGATCTTTCACCTCTCGGCTTCGTTCCACGCGGAGGAAACGGGCCCGGATTACCAGGTCGATGCACCGGGCGTTCCTCCGCCGGAAGCGCTGCCGGACCTGACGGCGACGATGCGCGGCCGCCTTGGCAGGATCTCGGAGCAGCGGCGTCGCTACTGGGAACGCGACCGGCCGTTCGAGTTCCGCTCGGTCGAGTCCGTCGACGACGACGCCCCGCGGCCCGGCGTGCGCAACATCTGGTTCCGGCTCGTGGGTCGCTGCCCCGACGACGACGCGTTGCACCGGAGCCTGCTCGCGTACGTGTCCGACTTCAACCTGCTGGAAACGGTCACGCTGCCGCACGGCCTTTCGATCGACGACAGCGACAAGGTGCTGATAGCGAGCCTCGACCACGTCCTCTGGTTCCACCGGCGGTTCCGCATCGACGAATGGCTGCTCTACGCGACGATCAGCCCGAGCAGCAGCGGTGCGCGCGGGATGGCGTTCGGGCGCGTGTTCGATCGCGCCGGCCGGCTGATCGCGAGCACCGCGCAGGAAGGGCTGATGCGCGTGCGGAAGACCTGAACGCGTCGATCACCGCGACAGGCGCACCCGCGCCAAGGTCCGGGTCACTTCACGGCGAGTTCCAGCCGGATTGCGCCCTCCGGGCCCGGTGCGACCTTGCCCGTGCGCGTGAGGAACACCCGCTCCGGCGCGAGCCCCGTATCCGCCAGCAACGCGCGCTCGATCGCTTCACCACGCGCCTGTCCCAGCTGGCCCAGTTCGCCGGGCGTGGCGACCAGTCGCTTGCGGCACTCGGCCTCGAGCCACGCGAGCCTCGCCTGCAGCTCGAGCGCCTTGCGTTCCTTGCGCGGCAGGTCGGGCGCGGGCTCCGGCGCTTGCGGAAACTGCGGGGCCGCACCCGACAGGCGCTGGTAGAGCGCCGCCAGGACGTCGAGCCGGCGTCCGGGTTCCAGCGTGTCGAACGGCGGCAACGCGACCGCGTCGTCGTCGGACGGCTGCGCCTTGCCGCCCGTGCGAGCGCGCACGAGGTCGAGTTCCCGGCGAAAGCGCGCGTCGGCGAGCGCGTCGCCGTCGAGCTCCGGGTCGGCGCCGATCGGCACCTCGAGCTGCAGCTCGGGTTTCGGCGCGAGGCTCCGGCCCAGTGCAGCGAGCCTCTCGGCTGTCGCCGCCTCGAGCGCCGATTGCCCGGCGGCGAACTCGATGAACTGCGCATCCTCGGCGCCCTTGAACAGCGCGCCCAGCGCGCGAAACGGCGCGGTGACGGCCTTGGCGAGCACGTTCTTGACGACCTGCCAGATGATCGGGCCCAGCCGGAACGTCGGGTCGTCGAGCGTGCCCGACACCGGTATGTCGAGCGTGATGACGCCGTCCGCGTCCTTGAGCAGCGCCGTCGCGAACTTGACCGGCAGCGTCGCCTCGCCGCGTGCCGCCGTGGCCTCGCCCCATTCGAGCTGGTCGATGCGGACGTTGTGCCGGGCATCGAGCCGGCGCGCGTCGATACGGTAGCGCAACTCGGTCGTGAGCTTGCCCTTGGCGATGTTGTAACCGGCGAACTTGCCGGAGTACGGGTTGAAGACGGGCAGCGAGATGTTCTGGAACTTGAGCCCGATGTCGGTATGGCGGTCGAACGCGAACAGTTGCACGGTGCCTGCGATGTCCACGGGCGAGAACTCGCCCACGTTACCGACCAGCGACACTTCGGCGTGCGAGTTCGGATCGCTCGACAGGCCGGTGATGCGGCCCGCGAGCGAACGCACCGCAGCGGCGAAATTCGGCTGCACGCTGTAGTCGGCGAAGTCCATCCTGCCAGCGGTGACCGTCACTTCCCGGATCCTGATCGGCATGCCTGCCTCGCGCAGCTCCGGCAGCGGTGACGGCGGGAGCCTCGCGCGCGCGCGCGCTGCAGCCGCGGCCGCACGCTTCTCCGCGCGCGCCTCCGCCCGCGACTTTGTACGAGTCCTCGGCGCGGTCTCCGCTGACCCGACCGCCTTGCGCGCCGCGAGCGCGGCCGCCGTCCCCTCGGGGTCGAAGACCGCGGCCACGTTCACGACCTGTTCCGAGCTCACGATCACGCGCGCGAACGGCCGCACGACCCGCACGCGATCGATGCTGAGGGCGTCCGGCGCGAGCGCAACCCTGAGCTTCCGCAGGTCCACGCGCTCGAAATCGATGAAGGCCTGCTCGAGCGCGCGGTCGATCGACCGGAACTGCGCGATCGTGACGTCGCCCGCGAAGGCGACCGATGTCGCGCCCGACGGCGCATTCGCGGTCGTGAGTCGGCCCTGGACACCGACCGTACCCCGGCGGATCTCGAGGTCGGTCGTGGCGTCCGCATAGGGCTGCAGGCTCGTCAGCTCGAAACCGTCGAGTGACAGCTCGAGGTCGCCGGCACGCGTCGCAGGCGTGAGCGTGCCGGCCGCGCGGAAGGTTCCCGAGCCGTCGATCGTCGCGGCCACGTCGACAGTGATCGGGCGGGCGAGGTCGAGGCTCAGGTCCCGGATCGTGGCTTCCAGCGGTGCGATCGCGAATTTCGCCTGTGGCTGCAACGTGTCGTCGGCGAAGGCGACGGCGCCGTTGCGGAGGGCGAGGGTGCCGATGCCGACGGTCCAGCTCACGGCATCCGTGCCAGGCGCGTCGTTCGGCGGCGGAGCCGGGGTCGCCGGGTCGGTGGTGGTCGCGGGAAGTGTCGCAGCCGGAACGGTCGACGCGGAGGGGGCTGTCCACGCTGCTGGTGCCGGTGACGCGGCCGGCCGCTCGGCCGTCATCCCTGTTGGCGTCGAGGCAGGCACGGGTTCGCCGGCGCTGGCCGGTGCGAACAATCGCGCGAGATTCACCGAACCGTCCGCCCGGCGCACTGCCTCCACCCGCACGCCGTCAACCGTCAGCGCCGCGATCCGCAGCGTGTGCGCGGGGAGCGCGAGTGCCGTGTCTTCCAGCGTGATCGACGCCACATCCACCCAGTTCCGCTCGATCCCGCGGCCGCGCATCGCAGTGTCGGCGATTTCGATGCGGGGCAGTGACACCTCGAGCGCCAGCGCGTCTCCCAGGCTCGCGACATACCGCCCGTGCAGGTCGACCGTACCGGTCGGCACCACGAACGGCAGCAAGTCCTCGCCGGCGAGTTCCAGCACGCCGGGCAGCTGCAGGTCGGCGACCGTGAACACGCCGTTCGAGCTCAGGCGCGGCGCCAGTGCAAACCGGCCCTGCCACGTGAATTGCTCGCCCTCTGCGCTCGCCGCGCGCAGGCCGAAGACGCCGCCTTCGCGCGTCGTGCGAAAGTCCTGCAGCGTGACGTTGACGGGCGTGAACCGGCGCTCGAGCGGACGCGTGCGGGCGCGATCGACGTAGTCGACCGTCCCGGAAGTGAGGGCAAACGACTGGATCCACACGGCAGGCAGCGGCTCGTCGGGCGGCGGCGCGGCGGCGGCCGGTGGTGGCGACGTCGCTGCCGACGTCGGTGCGGACGGCACAGGTGACGGCGCGCTGCCCTTCCCGGGTGGTGGCGCCTGCAGGTCCGCGAGGTTGAGCCTGCCGTCCGCTCGTACTTCGGCATGCGCGTGCGGCGCTTCGAGCGTGACCTCGCGTAACACGTACGCACGGTGCCAGAGCGAGGAGAGCTCGAAGTCGACGAACAGGCGCCGGAACCCGATCATCGTCGTGGTGCCGTCGGCGTCGGGCAGGGCGAGGTCGCGCACCTCGACCTGCAGTTTGAACGGGTGCACCCGGACTTCGCCGAGCGCGAGCTCGCGGGCGTACCTCTCGCGCACGAAACCGGTGGCCTCGCTGCGCACCCACGCCGGTGCCGCGTAGAACCCGAGGATCGCGTAGAGCGCGACCATCAGCGCCGCCGCTCCGAGGCTCAGCACTGGCTTCGCGCGCAGCGCGCGTCGCATCGAATCGGCGGACATCACGCGTGGATCAATCGAGCAGGACTTTGCCCGGGTTCAGGATACCGCGCGGATCGAGGGCACGCTTGATCGCGTGCATGGTGGCGAGCGCCACCGGGTCCTTGTAGCGCGGCAGCAGGCCGGCCTTGAGCCGGCCGATGCCGTGCTCGGCGCTGATGCTGCCGCCGAACTCCCGCACGCAGTCGTGCACGGCCTCGTGAACCGCGTCCGCCGCGGCGAGGAACGCGGCGCGTCCGGCGCCGCCTGCCGGTTCGCTCAGGTTGAAGTGCAGGTTGCCGTCGCCCACGTGACCGTAGGCGACGAGGCGCGCGTCCGGTGCCGCGCGCAGGGCTGCCGCGGCTGCGCGCTCCAGGAATTCCGGCAACGCCGCGACGGGCACGGCGACGTCGTGCTTGATGCTGGCGCCTTCGTGCCGCTGGCCCTCGGGCACCGATTCGCGGAGATTCCACAGCGCGTCGCGTTGCGCGAGCGACTCCGCCAGCGTCGCATCGAGCACGAGACCCGCCGTCATGGCATCCGCCAGCTCCTGTTCGAGCAATTCGCGCAGGCGCGGGTCGTCGCGCGCGGTCGCGACCTCGCACAGCACGTAGGCCGGATAGGGACGCCCGAGCGGGTCGTGCACGTCAGGCACGTGCCGCGTCGTGAGCTCGACCGCAATCCGCGGCAGGTATTCGAAGGTGGTCACGGCATCGCCGGTCGCGGCACGCAGTCGGCCGAGCAGGGCCACGGCCGCACCGAGGTCGGGCACGGCGCAGAACGCCGTCGCGATCGTGCGCGGCCGCGGGAAGAGCTTGAGGCTCGCTGCCGTGATCACACCGAGCGTGCCCTCGGCCCCGATGAAGAGGTCGCGCAGGTCGTAGCCCGTGTTGTCCTTGCGCAGGTTGCCGAGATCGGCCAGTACCCGTCCGTCCGCCAACACCACTTCGAGTCCCAGCACCAGGTCGCGCGCGACGCCGTAGCGCATCGCCGCGAGGCCCCCAGCGTTGGTGGAGAGGTTGCCGCCGACCTGGCAACTGCCTTCGGAACCGAGCGACAGCGGAAAGAGCCGGTCGACGGCGAGCGCCGCGGCATGCACGTCCGCCAGCACGCAGCCGGCCTCGACGACCATCGAGAAATTCGCCGGATCGACCGCGCGGACACGATCGAGGCGATGCAGCGAAAGCACGATCTCGTCGCCGCCCTCGCGCGGCGTGGCTCCCCCGCAATAGCCTGTGTTGCCGCCGTGCGGCACGACGGCGACGGCCGCCTCGTGGCAGGTCGCGAGCATCGCCGCGACCTGCCCGGTATCGCGTGGACAGGCGACCAGTGGCGTCGCCCCGCGATAGAGCGCGCGAAAATCCGTGAGGTACTTCTCGAGGTCTCCGGGGCGGTCCAGGTAGCCGTCCGGACCGAGCAGTGCGCGCAGGCGCTCGAGCACTGCGCCCGACGGGGCATTGAGCTTCGGGGTCATCTCCCCGCCGAGTCTACCGTGCGACCCGCATCGCCGGACGGGCAGCGTCAGGCGGGGCGGGCGGGCGTGAAACGCGCGATGGCGAGCGAGGCCGCGACGGCGACGGCCAGCACCACGATGGACGCGAGCGCATTCGTGAGCATCGCCGGTGCGAGCAGCAGCAGCAGGCCGAAACCGAGCATCATGAACCCCGAGACGAGCTTGAGCACGCGGCCTTCCGATTCCGTGAGCTTGCGTGCACCCATCGTCCGCGTGAACACGACGACGATCGCGAGCAGAGGGATCACGTAGATGAGGTTGTACGCGGCGAGCCAGGCGTAGTACTGCCAGCTCTCGAGGCGGGCGAGTGTGAGCGCGCGCGTGTAGACCATCGGGAAGCCCGCGGTACAGAGCAGCTCGTACGAGTTCGCGACGATCGCGAGCAGGACGGTGCTGGCCAGCATCGGGCCCATGTTGCCCGTCGTCACGACCTCGCGCATGCGCTTGAACAGACCGGGCTTGGCGGCGTCGGGGATCGACAGGCTCGGACCGGCCTTGAACCAGAAGTAGTCCTTGATGTTGAGCGCGGCGACGGTGAGCGCCAGCAGGCCCGCGAAGATCGTGATCACGCGCAGCTCGCCCGCGATCAGGAAGACGTTGAGCCACGCCGCCATGAACACGAAGTAGACGATGCCCGAGCACAGCACGAACGTGCCCCCGACGATGGCCATGCGCATCCGGCTGCGGGCGTGGACGAGCAGGCTCAGCAGGAACAACAGGACGAAGAACGCGCAGGGGTTGAACGCATCCATGCCGGCGAGCACCAGCGTCAGCAGCGGCAGCGACAGGGCCTGTGCGTCGACCGAGCCGGCGAAAGGCAGGCGGATCGACGTGCCGGCTTCCGCCCCGGGGCTGCCGCCCCCCGACGCAGTGCCGGCTGCTGCGCTGCCGCCGTCGGTCGTCGTGCCGGCAGTCGCGGCCGGGGCCGACGCGCGCCGGTCGCGGCAGGCGCTGAGTGCATCGGCGAGTTGCCGTCCGGTCGTCTCGGCAGTGTCGTAGCCGATCATGACCTGCCGGCAGAACACCAGGCCCGGCACCGACAGCGCCTCCACGCCGAGCGACTGCGCCGTGTCGAAATAGAACCGCGCGTTGGCCCGGTTGTCCTTCACCGCGTAACGCTGCACCTCGAGCCACGGGTACTCGCGCTCGAGCCACTCGATGAAGGGCTTGGCCGCCTGGCAGTGAGGACAGGTGGGCGAGTAGAAGTAATAGAGCCGCACGATCGGTGAGCCGTCCGCCGCCGTCCCGTACCAGAACTCGTCGGTGCGGGGGTCGGGTGCCGCGGCGCGCAGCAGCGCCGGGGCGAGCAGGATCAGCAGCAGCAGCGTACGACGGATCGCGGACATGGACTCGTTCCGGACTGGGGTGCGCGCATGATACCGGCGGGTCGGCGGAGCGAGCTCCGGTGTTCTACGGATGTCACCGGTCTTTCGCGTCCGCCGCCGCCGAATTCACGCGGCGCCTGCCCGATGCGATGCCGCGCCGGACCGCGGGCGATCCCAGGGCTGCGCTACTTGAGCGACTGCAGCCGGGGCGCGGGGGGAGCGAGCTTGGCCAGGTCCGACGGGGGCGCTTCCAGCAGCCAGTCCGGGTTCGGCAGCTCGCTGAAGATCTCGCGCAGCGCCTCGCCCCAGCGTTCGCGGATGCGCTGGAAGTATTCGTTGTTCGCGTCGATGTCGACGTGGCTGCTCACGCGGCACTCGTCGCGCCGCACGATCACCAGGTCGAGCGGCAATCCGACCGAGAGGTTCGAACGGATCGTCGAGTCCATCGAGATCAGCGCGCACTTTGCTGCCTCGCTCAAGGGCATGCTGCGGCGGATCACGCGGTCGATGATCGGCTTGCCGTATTTCGACTCGCCGATCTGGAAGTACGTGGTGTCGGGGGTCGCCTCGACGAAGTTGCCGGCGGCGTAGATGTGGAACAAGCGCGGCGCCTCGCCCTTGACCTGGCCGCCGAGGATGAATGACGCGTTGAACTCGATGCCCTGGAGGCGCAGGGCTTCAGCGTCGCGATGGTGCATCTCGCGCAGCGCGGAGCCGACGCAGCGGGCCGCCTCGAACAGGTTCGGGCAGTCGTAGATGTTCGTCTCGCCGTGCGGGCTCGTGACCCGCTCCACGAGCAGGCTCAGCACGCCCTGCGAGATCGCGAGGTTCCCGGCCGACATCAGCACGATGACCCGCTCGCCGGCGAGCTCGAACACGGTGGTCTTGCGGAACGTGTTGATCTGGTCGACGCCCGCGTTGGTCCGCGAGTCGGAGAGGCATACCAGGCCCGCATCGAGCAGCATCGCGACGCAATAGGTCATGTGACTTCCGGGAGGCCTCGGATGGCCGTGGATGTTAGGGCGGCTGGACCTGTCGTGCCTAGGGCCCGTCGACATTCGTCGTCGGCCTTTGACGATCGCGTCACTGTTGCTGATGTGCATACGGCGTGGAAGCCGCCAGGCTGCCAAATGGCGCCAGTTTGACCGCGACACTGAGCGACTCGCGCCCGCCGCCACGCCGGATGCCGCGCACGGGTGCCGCATCGAGATAGTCCCGGCCGACGGCGAGCCGGCAATGCCGGGCGCTCGCGAGCATGCCGTGCGTCGCGTCGATGCTGAGCCAGCCTGCCTCGTCGCCCAGCCAAGCATCGGCCCACGCGTGGCTCGCGACTTCGCCCGTTTCCCCGGTGTAGACGTAGCCGCTCACGTAGCGGGCCGGAACGCGGGCCGCGCGACAGCACGCGATGAACACGTGGGCCTGGTCCTGGCACACGCCGACGCCGAGGTCGAGCGCCTCGCTGGCGCTGTGATGGACGTCGGTGACGCCCGGCTCGTAGATGACTGCCGCTCTCACGCCCTCGACGAGGTCGAGCAACGTCGCCGGCGACGGCGGGTGGCGGCCGAGGTGCCGCTCGGACAGCCTTCGCAGCGACTCGCTCGGCCGGGTGAGCCCGGTGGGTCCGAGGAACGCGAGCGGGGAGAGATCGCCGCGCAGCACCTCGACGCCGCCGTCGCCGGCAGCGGCAGGCTCCGACACGTCGACGACGCCGTCGACGGCGATCCGCATCTCGCGGTGCGGCGACTCGAGCGTGACGACGTGAGTGACGTTGCCGTACGGGTCGATCTGCTCGAGCCGGTCGCCCGGGGTCGTGATGCGCCACGCGAGCACGCGCTGGCCCGGTTCGGCGCGCGGGGTCAGCTTGAGCGACTGGATGCTGTAGCTGACCGTTTCCTCGTACTCGTAGCGCGTCTCGTGATGGATGTGCAGCTGCATGTGGATCCGTCCTCAGGTACGGTCAGGCGGGCGTGGCGTGGCCCAGGAAGTCGCGCCCGATCCTGTCGCTCAGATCGGCGCTGCGCGCGAGTACGTCGTTCAGGAACGGGTCGGCGCCGGTGAGCGCCAGCGTCTCGAGCGTGCCGTAGCGCAGCAGCGCGTGCAGCACCCCGGCCCGCCGTTGCGTCTCGGACGATTGCGCGTTGGCGACGCTCGCCAGGTGCTCGTCGACGATGCCGGCGCAGCGCAGCAGCGACCGGGGCACGTCTGGCCGGAACGCGGCGAAGGCGACCACCGGCAACGGCGCCACAGGCTCGCGCGACACCCGGCGATAGATCTCGTAGGCCGACAGCGCGCGCAGCAGCACCGTCCACGGCAGGTGGTCGTGCGCGACGGCCTCACCCGTCGCTGCGGCGGCGGCGGGTTCGGCGGCCAGGCGCACCTGGAGCAGCCGGGCGATGCCGTCCATGCGCTCGAGGAACGTGCCGATCTGCATGAAGCAGTAGCCCTCGTCGCGCAGCATCGAGCCCACCACGACGCCGCGCGCGACGTGTGCGCGGTACTTCACCCATTCGACGAACTCCGCGACGTTGCGCGCCGAAAAACGCGAGGGAGCGTTGGCCCGCGCCTCGAGCCAGGTCGCGTTGAAGGTTTCCCACATCTCGGACGAAATCGAGCCGCGCACGGCGCGTGCGTTCTCGCGGGCAGCCCGCAGGCACATCAGGATGCTCGACGGGTTCTCGCGGTCGAATGCGAGGAAGTCGATGACCTGGTGAGGCTCGAGTTCGGCGCCGTGCCGCGCGTCGTAGCCGTCCGCGACGCCCAGCGTCTGCAGCGTGCGGCGCCAGCCGAGGCTGTCCGCCGCCAGTTCGCGTGGCAGCAGCGACAGGCGATACTGCACGTCGAGGGTGCGCGCGAGGTTCTCGGCGCGCTCGACGTAGCGGCCGAGCCAGTATACGTGGTCTGCCGTGCGGCTGAGCACCGGTCAGGCCTCCAGCACCCAGGTGTCCTTCGTGCCGCCGCCCTGCGACGAGTTCACGACCAGCGACCCGGCCCGCAGCGCCACGCGCGTGAGGCCGCCGGGGACGATCGTGACGTCGCGGCCCGAGAGTACGAACGGCCGCAGGTCGATGTGGCGTGGCGCGATGCCCTGCTCGACGAAGGTCGGGCACGTCGAGAGCGCGAGCGTCGGCTGGGCGATGTATTTCTCCGGGGCCGCGAGGATGCGCAGCCTGAATTCCTCGCGCTCCGCCTCGCTCGCGGTCGGCCCGACCAGCATGCCGTAACCGCCGGCGCCGTGGACTTCCTTGACCACCAGCTCGTCGAGGTGCGCGAGGGCGTAGGCGAGGTCGTCCGGGCGTCGCAGGATGCGCGTGGGAACGTTCCTGAGCAGCGGTTCTTCGCCCAGGTAGAACCGCACCATGTCCGGGACGTACGGGTAGATGGACTTGTCGTCGGCGATGCCGGTGCCGATCGCGTTGGCCACTGTCACGCGTCCGGCACGATACGCGGACATCAGGCCCGCGACGCCGAGGACGGAGTCGGTGCGGAAGACCAGCGGGTCGAGGAAGTCGTCGTCGATGCGCCGGTAGATCACGTCGACGCGCTGCGGCCCGCGCGTGGTGCGCATGTAGACGAACCCGTCGCGTACGAAGAGGTCTGCCCCCTCGACCAGTTCCACCCCCATCTGCTGCGCGAGGAACGCGTGTTCGAAGTAGGCGCTGTTGTTGGCGCCCGGCGTCAGCACGACCACGGCCGGGCCGGCCGTGCCCGCGGGCGCCACGCTGCGCAGGTTCTCGAGCAGGCGGTCGGGATAGTGCTCGACCGGTGCGATGCGGTTCAGCGCGAAGAGCTCGGGGAACAGCCGCATCATCATCTTGCGGTCCTCGAGCATGTAGGAAACGCCCGAGGGAACCCTGAGGTTGTCCTCGAGCACGTAGAACTCGCCTGCGCCCGCGCGCACGACGTCGATCCCGGCGATGTGCGCGTAGATGCCACCCGGTACGTGGAGGCCCTGCATCTCGGGCCGGTACTGAGGATTGCAGAAGACCTGCTCCGGCTCGAGCAGGCCCGCGCGCAGGATTTCCTGGTCGTGGTAGATGTCGGCCAGGAACGCGTTCAACGCCTGCACGCGCTGGCTCAGGCCCGAGGCGAGCGTGCGCCACTCCGTCGCCGAGAGGATGCGCGGTACGACGTCGAACGGAATCAGGCGCTCGTTGCCGTCCTGCTCACCGTACACGGCGAAAGTGATGCCCACACGATGGAACAGGTTGTCGGCCTCGGCGCGCTTCTGGCGCAGAGCGTCCTCGGGTTCGCGGATGAGCCAGTCGGCGTATGCACGATAGGGTTCCCGCACCTGCCCGTCGGCGGTGTACATCTCGTCATAGGGGATCGGCGTCGGCTTGCGCGCGGAGTCCATCTCTCTCCCGCCGTGATCGGATTCCGAAAGGCCGCAGCGAGAATCGTGCCAGCTCCAGCATGCGGCACAGCGCCGCCTCGTCGCCCCATCCTGGTGCGGCGATCGAAGCGAAGTGGCAGTCCGGCGAGTCATCGTGGTGCGTCATGACGCAAGGCAACGGGCCGCGGCAATGGCTCACGGCCCGCCATCCCGGGCGCTGACACAGGCGACAGGAGCTTCCCGCGAAAATCGTCCTTGAGATGCCGGCTCGACCGGCTCCCCCGACCACCCGCGAGGTTCACCCGTGTCCAGGATCAGCAAAGACAAGCGACCAGAGCCGGCCCCGAAGTCGTCCGAAGCGGGACGAACCCCGGCCGGCGTCGATCCCGCCGGTGGCGCGGGCGGCGGCGGACAGTACGCCGACGACGTGCAGGGCGAAGGCAACTACGAGGCCGCGCGCGAGTACGACGACGCGCAGCGGGCCTTCGTCGAATCGGGCAAGGTCGAGCAGGCGGCGCGCGACGCGGCGCCCAAGTCGGCCGAGGAAGAGCGCAAGCTGCTCGATGCCGAGCGCGAGGGCCGCTCGCGCAGGAAATCGGACGAATAGGCGCGCGGCCTGCGCGCATGCGTGCGGGGCCGCTCAGTAGCGCCCGTGCGTCTTGTACAGGTAGTTCGTGAGCTCGACCGTCTGCATCGACAGGCGGCGCTGGATGTCGTGGACGACGCGCACGATCGCGCGCATCACCCGGTAGACGAGCTGCGGATCGCGATCGAGCAGGCTCTCGAGGTCGCCGCGGCTCAAGCCCAGCACTTCGGTTTCGCCGAGCGCGACCAGGGACGCGAACCGCGTCGCGCCGTCGAGAAACGAGAGTTCACCCACGACGTCGCCCGGCCGCATGACGTTCAGCGTGACTTCGTTGTCCGTGCCGGCGGCCTTGACCACGCCCAGCGAGCCACGGACGAGGACATAGAGGTGATCGTCGGAATCACCCTCGTGCACCAGGACGTCGCCCGTGGACAGGCGCCGCTGGCTCATCGTCGAGGCCAGGGACTCGCACTGCGCCGGAGTCAACTCGCTCGCGAGCTTCGACTGGCTCAGGCCTGCAACGACGGTGGCATCGGTCATGACGGGGACTCCAGCAGGTCGGCGTCCGATTGTCGCGGCATCGTAGCGCGTCGCTAATAGGTGGATGCCACGAGGTACGCCTGCACGGGGAGGGGTCGTGCCCGCGATGCGGGGGTCGGGTCGGGTCAAGGCCGGTCGGCGACCGGCTCACGGATCCGTGCATAGGCGTCGAGTGCGTCGCGTCGGCTCGCCGGAAAATCCACCACGGGATGAGGATAATCGACTCCGAGCGTGACGCCCGCCGCGGCCAGCGCGGCGGGAGGCGCCTGCCACGGCCGGTGGATCCACTCGTCGGGCAGCTTCGCGAGTTCCGGCAACCAGCGCCGCAGGTGATTTCGCCCGGCGCCGCTCGCGAGGTCGGCGTCGACCAGTCGCCGCCCGGATCAGACCTGCGGGATGCGCAGTGCGGCGATTCGTTCCTCGATCGGCGGGTGCGTCATGAACAGCCGCTTGAGGCCGTCGCCCACGCCGCCCTGGATGCCGAACGCGGCCATCTTGTCGGGCAGCGGCCCCGCATGGCGCTGCTGCAGCCGCTCGAGCGCACCGATCATCTGCTCGCGACCCGCGAGCCGGGCGCCGCCGGCGTCGGCCCGGAACTCGCGCTGCCGCGAGAACCACATGACGATCATGGTCGCAAAGAGACCGAGCACGACCTGGGCAATGATCGACGTGATCAGGAACGCGGGCCCGTGACCCTGCTCGGTCTTGAACACGACGCGGTCGACGACGTAGCCCACCACGCGCGACAGGAAAAACACGAACGTGTTGACCACGCCCTGGATCAGCGTGAGCGTGACCATGTCACCGTTCGCGACGTGGCTCACCTCGTGCGCCAGCACGGCTTCGGCCTCGCGCTGCGACATGCTCTGCAGCAGCCCGCTGCTCACGGCCACGAGCGCCGCGTCGCGCCGCGCGCCGGTCGCGAAGGCATTCGGTTCCGGGGACTCGAAGATGCCCACTTCCGGCATGCCGATTCCGGCAGCCTGGGCCTGGCGCCGTACCGTCGAGACGAGCCAGCTCTCGGTCGGGTTGGCAGGCTGCGTGATGACCCGCACCCCCATCATCCGCTTGGCGGTCCACTTGGAGATCGCGAGCGAGATCAGCGAGCCGGTGAAGCCCACGACGGCCGACATCACCAGCAGTGCGCCCAGGTTCAGTCCGGAACCCTGCGCGTCGAGGATGCTGTTGATGCCGAGCAGCTGCAGGACGATCCCGAGCAGCACGACGATCGCGAGGTTGGTAGCGAGGAACAGCAGGATGCGTTTCATGTGGGCTGGTTACTCCATACGGGCGGTGGTTCCCGCGCCGGACTTCGATGGGGACGACCGCACCGGATTCAACGTCCGGGGCAGGGCCGGCCGTGGCGGGGTGCCCGACCTTGCGCCATACTGACGCGAACGTCAAAACCGGAACGTAGCTTCAGACAATGGGGGCGCGGCAGGGTTCCTGACTCCCGGACGCCCGGCCCGAGGTTCCGATGAAACAGCTGTCGCCCCCTCATCAGTGGACCTTCCTGAGCAACCACGCCCACGTGCTCGTCTGCGTCGCACTCGACCGCAACGCGCGCCTGCGCGACGTGGCCGCCAGCGTGGGTATCACCGAGCGCGCGGTCCAGAAGATCGTCGGCGACCTCGAGGAGGCCGGCATCCTGGCACGCGAGCGTGCGGGACGCCGCAATTCGTATCGCCTGAACGTCAATGTGCCGCTGCGCCACCCGCTCGAGTCGCACCGCACCGTCGGCGCACTGCTTGCGCTGCTGCTCGATCGCACGGAGCCCAGGCGCGGCCGGGCGGCCAGTCACGGCGCCGACCGGGTTTGAGGGTTCGTCCGGGAAAGTATCCTATGTCTATGCTGCGCCACATGAATACAGAAGGTCGTCATTCGCGGTCGCTGTATTCGTCGTCGTCGTCGTCCTCGTCGTCCTCGTCGTCCTCGTCATCCCAGTCGTCGTCCTCGTCCCAGTCGTCTTCGTCGTCCTCGACCTCGTCATCCTCGTCGTCGTCTTCCTCGGTATCATCGACCCAGCCTTCCGGTGGCATGGCGAGCTCGAGGTCCATCTCGTTCCACTGGTCGAGGTCGAGGTCCTGGATCTCTCGGTCCGGCCATTGAATGCGAATTATTTCCTCGTCGGGGTCGACGGACAGGACCTGGAAGGTCTCTTCGGTCTCGAGGTCTTCGTACCATTGACCGGTCTGCGGTTCGTAGTCACGGCTCACGGTCGGAAACCTCGGCGAAAATGCAGGCAAACGGGCGTTTTGCTGCGAACAACTATACGGGGGGCCCGTCGCGGGTAGCAACCGGAACCCACGTATGCTGCACTGCCGCAAATCCGCTAAGATCACCTGAGGTCCGCTGCCGGAAGATGCACGTGTACACGTACCACGCCCCGTTACGAGACATCCGCTTCGTCGTCCACGAGGTGCTCGACTTCGAGGATCACTATCGCGCCTACGGTCGCGGGGATCTCAATCGCGAGCTGCTCGAGGGCATCCTCGAGGAGGGCGCAAAGTTCGCCGAGGAAGTCCTCGCGCCGACCAACCGCGTCGGCGACGAGCACGGCCTCGTATTCGAGGACGGGCAGGTGCGCACGCCGCCGGGATTCAAGGACGCATACGATCGCTACTGCGGCGACGGCTGGAGCACGATGTCGGCCGACCCGCAGTGGGGCGGGCAGGGGTTGCCTGCGGGCTTCTCGCTCGCGTTTGGCGAGATGCTGGTGTCGGGCAACATGGCGTGGCGCATGTACTCGGGCTTGACCGAGAGCGCGTGGCTCACGCTCGCCGCGCACGCGAGCGACGAACTCAAGCAGCGCTTCTTGCCGCGCATGGTCTCGGGCGAGTGGTCCGGCACGATGTGCCTTACCGAAGCTCACTGCGGCACCGACCTCGGCATGCTGCGCACGCGTGCGGAACCGCAGGCCGACGGCTCCTACCGCCTGACGGGCACGAAGATCTTCATCAGCGCCGGGGAGCACGACCTGACGCAGAACATCGTGCACCTCGTGCTCGCGCGGCTGCCGGACGCGCCGCCGGGAACGCGCGGCATCAGCCTGTTCGTCGTGCCCAAGCTCCTGCCCGATGCGAACGGCGACGCCGGCGCACGCAACGGCGTGAGCTGCGGCTCGATCGAGCACAAGATGGGCATTCATGCATCGCCCACCTGCGTGATGCATTTCAACGACTCCACCGGCTGGCTGGTCGGCAAGCCGAACCAAGGCCTCGCTTGCATGTTCACGATGATGAACCACGCGCGCCTGGGCGTCGGCCTGCAGGGCCACGGGCTCTCCGAGCTCGCGTGGCAGGCGTCGATCGCCTACGCCAACGATCGACTGCAGGGTCGCGCCATGAGCGGTACCAAGGAGCCGGGCAAGCCCGCCGACCCGATCATCGTCCACCCGGACGTGCGCCGGATGCTGCTCACGCAGAAGGCCTTCGTCGAAGGCGGCCGCGTGCTCTGCTTCCTCACGGGCCGCGAGATCGACAGCGCGCACTTCAATCCCGACGAGCAGCAGCGTCGCCGCTCCACCGACCTGATCGCCTTCCTCACGCCGATCGTGAAGGGCTTCCTGACCGAGGCCGCGATGGAGGTGACGAGCCTCGCCGTGCAGATCCACGGCGGCCACGGCTTCATCCGCGAGACCGGCGTCGAGCAGTTGATGCGCGACGCCCGCATCACGCCGATCTACGAGGGCACCAACGGCGTGCAGGCGCTCGACCTGCTCGGGCGCAAGGTCTTGGGGACGGGAGGCACGAGCCAGCAGATGATCGCGGCGCGCATCGTCGAGTCGATACAGAAGTTCGGAGCGCTGCCCGAGGTCGCACCGCTGGCCGCCGAGCTCGGCAAGCGCCTCGACCAGTGGAACCGGCTCACGGCCGAGCTCGCCCAGGCGGCGCTGCAGGACCCCGACGAACTGGGCGCGGCCGCCACGGACTATCTCCACGTCGCCGGCCTCGTGTGCCTCGGCTGGTGCTGGCTGGTGGCGGCCGGTGTCGCCGCGAAGCAGCAGGCGGTCGACCCGGACGACGACTTCTACAAGGTCAAGCTCGTCACGGCGCGGCACTATTTCTCGCGCATCCTGCCCCGCGTCGAGGGCCACCTGGCGGCGGCGCGTGCCGGTGCGGCCGGGCTCATGGCCCTGACGGCGGACCAGTTCGCCATCGCATGAGCACAGCCTCCGCCGCGCGAAGCGGCTCACGTCTCGCACGTGCGCGGAGGGTGGTCGTCAAGATCGGTTCGGCGCTGCTGGTCGAGAAGTCGACCGGCCGCGTCAACCGTGCGTGGCTCGAGACGCTCGCGCAGGACGTCGCCGCGTTGCGTGCCCGCGGGCAGGAGGTCGTCATCGTCTCTTCGGGCGCCATCGCGCTCGGCCGCCGACAGCTCGCACTGCCCGCAGGCCGCCTCAAGCTCGAGGAGAGCCAGGCCGCGGCCGCAGTCGGCCAGATCCGCCTCGCGCACGCCTGGAAGGAAGCCCTCGAGCCGCAAGGATGCCCCGTCGCACAGATGCTGCTCAGCTTCGGCGACACCGAACAGCGTCGCCGCTACCTGAACGCGCGCAGCACGCTCGAGACGCTCATCCGCCTGGGCGCCGTCCCCGTCGTGAACGAGAACGACACGGTCGCCACCGCCGAGATCCGCTATGGCGACAACGACCGGCTGGCGGCGCGCGTCGCGCAGATGGCGAGCGCCGACTGCCTCGTGCTGCTTTCGGACGTCGACGGTCTCTACACCGCCGATCCGACTGCCGATCCGTCCGCCCGGTTCATCCCCGAAGTCACGCGGATCACGGCCGCGATCGAGGCCATGGCGGGCGGGTCTGCGTCCGACGTCGGTTCCGGCGGCATGGCGACCAAGGTGATGGCGGGCCGGATCGCCGTCGCCGCGGGCTGTCACATGTGCATCGCCGCCGGACGGGAACACCATCCGTTGCGACGCATCGAGCAGGGTGCGCGCAGCACGTGGTTCGTGGCCGGCGCCTCGCCGAAGACCGTACGCAAGCAATGGATCGCCGGGACGCTGCGGCCCGCCGGCACGGTGCACGTCGATGCCGGCGCCGCGAAGGCGCTGCGCAGCGGCAAGAGCCTGCTGCCCGCGGGCATCGTCCGGGTCGAAGGCCGCTTCGATCGCGGTGACGCCGTCGTGGTGCGGGACCCCGACGGGCTCGAATTCGCCCGTGGCCTGAGCGCCTACTCGAGCGACGACGCGCAGCGGGTCTGCGGCCGGCGCAGCCAGGAACTCGAGGCGAT
Organism: uncultured Gammaproteobacteria bacterium; assembly: GCA_963714645.1. GTDB lineage: Bacteria > Pseudomonadota > Gammaproteobacteria > Steroidobacterales > Steroidobacteraceae > RPQJ01. Next base: position 1,070 of record CAVQQX010000129.1, on the reverse strand, counting down.
CCTGGGGTATCGTGGGCGCGACGAAATGATCCACCGCGACGACCTGGTGCTGCTGTGAACGCGTCCCTTTCGCCCGACGGGACTTCGCCCGACGGGACTTCGCTCGCCGAGACCATGCGCGGCCTCGGCCGCGCTGCGGTCGAGGCACAGCGCGTGCTCGCCGCGAGCCACGGCGAGCAGCGCAACCGGGCGCTGCGCGCGATGGCGGCATCGTTGCGTACGCACGTGCCGGAGATACTTGCCGCGAACGAGCGCGACATGTCCGCCGCAGAGGCCGCGGGACTCGGCAAGGCCGCACTCGACCGCCTGCGGCTCGACGCGCCCCGCGTCGAGGCGATGGCCCGAGGCGTCGAGGACATCGCCGCGCTGCCGGACCCGATCGGCGTCGTCACGGCAGAGTGGACGCGTCCCAACGGGTTGAAGATACAGCGCGTACGCGTGCCTCTCGGGGTGATAGGCATCGTCTACGAGAGCCGGCCGAACGTGACCTGCGATGCGGGCGCGCTGTGCCTCAAGTCGGCGAATGCCGCAGTCCTGCGCGGCGGCAGCGACAGTCATGCCTCGAGCAATGCGATCCATGCATGCCTCGTCGAGGGTCTGCGATCGGCGGCGCTCCCGGAGGCCTGCATCCAGCTCGTGCCGACGACGGACCGCGCGGCCGTGGGGCTGATGCTCTCCGGCATGACGGATTATCTCGACGTGCTCGTGCCGCGCGGCGGCAGGAGCCTCGTCGCGCGCGTGCAGAAGGAAGCACGGATTCCCGTCATCGGGCATCTCGAGGGGCTCTGTCACGTCTACGTCGACAAGGCGGCGAACCTCGAGATGGCGCGCTCGATCGTGCTGAATGCGAAGCTGCGGCGCACGGGCGTCTGCGGCGCGGCGGAGACTCTGCTGGTGGACCAGGCGGCCGCCCGCACGCACCTGCCGACGCTGGTGACGGCGCTGCTCGACGCCGGGTGCGAGGTGCGGGGCGAGGGTGCGACGCGCGTCGTGGACGAACGCGTGCTGCCCGCGACCGAATCGGACTGGTCGACGGAGTACCTCGACTCGATCATCGCGGTGAAGCTCGT
>CAVQQX010000128.1:0-10754 GCA_963714645.1 uncultured Gammaproteobacteria bacterium | reverse complement strand
CCGGCACCGGCCAGGACCTGGGCGCGGTCCCCGACCGCGTCGACGACCGCCGCCACCAGGGCGGACTTCTCCGGCGCGTGCGTAGTCGGGGCCTCGCCCGTCGTGCCGTTGACGACCAGCCCGTCGCACCCCTGGTCCACGAGGTGGGCGGCCAGGCGGCGCGCCGCGGCCAGGTCCACGGCGCCCGACGGCGTCATCGGGGTGACCATCGCCACGAGGACCGCGCCGAACGGGCGCGCCGGGGTCGTCGGCATGGGGACCACGCTACCGCCGAGGAGCCGGTCGACCGCTGCCGGGAGCCCCCACCGGCGACATCGCGGCCGGATCCGCAGAGTGCGCCCGCCGGTACGACCGGAACCGGTAGGGGGTGCCCTGCGCCGAGGTGAACCAGCCGCTCTCCGGCTGCCGTCTAACCTCCGCCCGACCGTGCCCAGCCGGGGGACATGGGCGTCACCCGGCACCGACAGCCCGACCTCCGTGACCTCCACCCGGTCGGCACTGTCGATGGTCGCCGCGTACACCGCGGCGCCACCGATCACCCAGGTGTCCCGGATCCTGCTCGACGAACCGACCAACGACCTAGACGTCGAGACGCTGCGCGCACTCGAGGAAGCGCTGCTGTCGTTCCCGGGTTGCGCCGTCGTCATCTCGCACGATCGCTGGTTCCTGGACCGGATCGCGACGCACATCCTCGCGTTCGAGGGCGACAGCGAGGTAGTCTGGTTCGAGGGCAACTACTCGGAGTACGTCGAAGACCTCAAGAAGCGGCGTGGCGAGGATGCCGGGCAGCCGCACCGGATGAGGTATCGCAGCCTGCATGCCTGAGCAGCTCCTCGAACTCGACGGCTCGTCGCTGACGCTGGAACAGCTGAGGCGGGTCGGGTCCTCGCGCGTGGAAGCCAGGCTCGACGACCGCGCCCGCGAGCGCATGGAACGCTCGGCGGCGACGGTCCGCGCGACCGTCGAGTCGGGACGCGTCGCGTACGGCATCAACACGGGTTTCGGCGCGTTCGCCAACCGGGTGATCCCGGCTGACAAGACCCGCCGGCTGCAGCTCAACCTGGTGCGCAGCCATGCCTGCGGCGTGGGCGAGCCCCTGCCGCCGGGGCTCGTGCGGCACATGCTGCTGCTCAAGGCCAACGCTCTCGCGGCCGGCCACTCCGGCGTGCGACCGCTCGTGGTCGATGCATTGCTCGCGCTGCTGCGGCACGACGTGCTGCCGGTGATTCCGGCGCAAGGTTCGGTCGGCGCATCGGGCGACCTGGCACCCCTCGCCCATCTCACGCTCGCGCTGATCGGCGAAGGCGAGGCGACGCTGCCGGCGGCCGCGCCGGACGATGCCGGATCGACGCCGCGCACGAACATCGCCGGCGAGGCAGTCATGCGCGCAGCCGGGCTTCAGCCGCTGGAACTGCAGGCCAAGGAAGGGCTCGCGCTGCTGAACGGCACGCAGTTGAGCCTCGCGCTTTCGCTCGACGGCCTGTTCCGGGCCGAGCGCCTGCTGGACGCGGCCGTAGTCTGCGGTGCGTTGACGGTCGAAGGTCTCGCGGGCAGCCACACGCCCTTCGACGCGCGGATCCAGCAGGCGAGCCGCCTGCCCGGGCAAATCGAGGCGGGGCGTCGCATCCGCGCCCTGCTGCAGTCGGACAGCGAGATCCGCCGGAGCCACGAGAACTGCGAGCGCGTGCAGGACCCCTACGCCGTGCGCTGCATGCCGCAGGTGTTGGGCGCGGTCGAGCACACGCTGGGTCACGCGCGCGACGTGCTCGGCGCCGCCATCAACGGCATCTCCGACAACCCGTTGATTTTCGAGGAGGACGTGCTCTCCGGCGGCAACTTCCACGCGGAGCCGATCGGGTTCGTGAGCGATTTCCTCGCGATCGCGGTCGCGGAGCTTGCGAGCACCTCCGAGCGCCGCATCGACCTGCTCGACCGTCGCGTGAACCCGAACCTCAACATGTTCCTCGCGGCGGAGCCGGGCCTCGAATCGGGATTCATGATCGCGCACGTGACCGCCGCGGCGCTCGTATCCGAGAACAAGACGTACGCCCACCCGGCGTCGGTCGACAGCCTGCCGACGTCGGCGGGCCAGGAGGACCACGTCAGCATGGCGCCGTGGGCGGGCCGCAAGCTGCTCAAGGTCTGCGACAATACCGCGCACGTCCTCGCGGTCGAGCTGCTCGCCGCCGCGCACGCGATCGACGCGCTGCAACCGCTGACGACCACGTCGGAGCTGCAGCGCGTGCATGCACAGGTGCGCGCAATCTCGCCCTACCGTCCGGCCGATCATCGCCTCGATCGCGACATCGCCCGGCTGGCGGAGTTCGTGGCGTCCGGCGCCCTCTCGGCGCACGTCCCTTCCGGCTGAATCCGCCGCCCGAGCAAATGCCCGGCGCCCTGCTCCTGCTGCTGGTTTTCGGGCTCGTCGCGTGGTTGCTCGGCTACAGCCGCTGGCTCGCCCATCGACCGTGGGCGGCGGCGGGCAACGTCGCCCTCGGCACGGTCCTGTTCGCCACCTGCTACGCCCTCGCTCCGGCCGCGATGCACCTGTCGACCTACGAGCGCCTGCACGAGGGCGAGACCGTCGCCGAGGTGCAGTGCGAACGCACGGGCGACGACGGCTGGCGCGTCACGTTGACGCGGCTGCCCGGCGGACGCATGCAGGTCTACGAGCTCAATGGTGAACAGTGGCGAATCGATGCCCGCACGCTCGCGTGGCGCGGCCGTGCCGCGCAGCTCGGCCTCGTCCCCCGCTTCCGGCTCGAGCGACTGAGCGCACGTTTCGTCCACACCCGCGACGGCGACGCCGCAGCGGACGCGGGCGGCGCCACGCTCACGGCCGTGCCGGCGAGTTACGCACTGCCAGGCGACGACGAGGTCGGCTCCGACCTGTGGTCGCAGGCGCGAACCGGCGGCCCCTGGCGAGGACGGGTGGATGCCGGTCGCGCCTACGGCCCCTGGGTCGCGCTCGCCGACGGCGCCCGGTTCGATGTCGTCGTCATCGCGCGCACGCCGGAAGCCGCTGAAGGACGCCTCGACGTGCGACCCGCCAACGAAGCGGGCGCTGCAGCGTTGGAGTACACTGTCTCGCGCGAGGCTCCCGTTCGAACCCCACAAGGCTGACCCGATGTCCGTCTACGTCGATTCGAACAGCCGGCTGCACCACGACCAGGAGCGCAGCCTCGCGCTGATGTGTCCGCATTGCCAGGTGTACACGCACATCACGGCCGTGTCGGTCCCTCAATTCTCCGATCTCGTCGCGAGCCGCCCGAACCACGTCGGCATCGTCTACCGCTGCGACTCCTGCATCGCGCCGATCTTCCTCAAGTTCGCGGTGAAGATGTATGCCGCCAACCGGGTCGAGCTCGCGAACAATTTCGTCGAGCTCGAGCGGGCGCGCGAGAAATTCAACTTCACGTACCTGCCCGAGGAGGTCGAGAAGCTGTTCCGGGAAACGCTCGGTTGCTACTCCGCCGGTTACTTCAACGCGTTCGCATCGATGTGCCGGCGCACGGCCCAGACGGTGTTCCAGGATCTCGGCGAGAACGGGCGCCTGCGGATCTTCGAACAGGTCCGCGAAGCGAAGTCGCTCGCGGAGATCGACGCCGAGACCTTCGCCGCGATAAAGAAGGTGCTGTTCGGCGGCGACTCCGATCCTTCGCCGCAGCTGCCGGAGCTCGGTTCGAACGAGGCCGGCATCCTGCTCGAGCTCGTCAAGGACATGCTGTACGAGGCCTACGTCCGCAAGGGCAAGCTGCAGCAGGCGATGATGGTGCGGCGTTTCTTCGCCGAGGAAACGCTCGACAAGATCACGCCGATCGGACGGGCAGCTAAGGGAAGCGACTAGTCACGAGTGGCTGATGGCTGATGGCTGATGGCTGATGGCTGGTGGCTGATGGCTGGTGGCTGGTGGCTGATGGCTGGTGGCTGCCACTTCCGTTCATCCGACCCACACACGCGCGTTACGGAAGATCCGCATCCAGGCACCGTCCTCGCCCCAGTCCTCGGGATGCCAGGAATTCTGGACGGTGCGGTAGACCCGCTCGGGGTGCGGCATCACGATCGTCGCGCGCCCGTCCGTCGAAGTGAGTCCCGTGATCCCCGCAGGCGATCCGTTCGGATTCGCGGGATATGTCGTCGCGACGCGGCCGTGGTGGTCGACCCAGCGCAGGCTCACGAGTCCGCTGTCCGCACAAGCGCGTTCGGCGTCCGCGTCGGCGAATTCCGCACGACCCTCGCCGTGGGCGACGGCGATCGGCAGCACCGAGCCCTCCATGCCGCGGAAAAAGAGCGACGGCGTCGCAACCACTGCGACCAGTGCCACCCGCCCCTCGAACTGCTCCGAGCGGTTGCGCACGAAGCGCGGCCAGTGCTGCGTGCCGGGAATCAATGACTTGAGTGCCGACATCATCTGGCAGCCGTTGCATACCCCGAGCGAAAAGCCATCGGAGCGCTCGAAGAATGCCTGGAACTGCTCACGCAGCGCGGCGTTGAACAGGATCGATTTGGCCCAGCCCTCCCCAGCGCCCAGCACGTCGCCATAGGAGAACCCGCCGCAGGCGACGATCCCTTTGAAGCGGTCCAGCGTCACGCGCCCGGCGAGCAGGTCGGTCATGTGCACGTCGGCCGGGCGGAATCCGGCGCGGTCGAACGCAGCGGCCATCTCGACCTGGCTGTTGACCCCCTGCTCCCGCAGGATCGCGACTTCGGGCCGCGCGCCTCGTGCAATGAAGGGCGCGGCCACGTCCTCGCCAGGCTCGAAGGTCAGGTGCGCGAACAGGCCGGGGTCTCTGGCGTCGAGCACCCGATCGTGTTCCTCGTCGGCGCACGCGGGGTTGTCGCGCAGCGACTGCATGCGATAGCTCGTTTCGGACCAGGCAGTACGCAAGTCTGTGCGGGAGACGTCGAGCAGCGTCGCACCCGCGGCATCCGCGATCACCACGCGGTCCATCGCCTCCACCGTGCCGAGGTCGTGGACATCGGGCCCGAGGCCCGCAGCTGCGAGCAATGCCCGGGCCTCGTCGATGCGGGACGTCGCGACCTGGAGCACGGCCCCGAGTTCCTCCGTGAACAACGCGGCGACCGCTTCGGCGCGCCCGTGTGCAGGCACACGCACGTCGAGCCCGCAGCGTCCTGCAAACGCCATTTCCGCCAACGTCGCGAGCAGGCCGCCGTCGGAGCGGTCGTGGTAGGCGAGCAGCAGCCCGGCGCGCCGCAGGTGCACGACCCCCTCGACGAATCCACGCAGTCGGCGCGGTTCGTCGCAATCCGGCGCCACGGCGCCGAGCCGGCCGTGCACCTGGGCGAGGCACGAGCCGCCAAGGCGGTTGCGGCCGCCGCCGAGGTCCACGAGCAGCAGGCGGGTCGCACCGCGATCGAGGCGCAGCTGAGGTGTCGTCGTGCGCCGGACGTCCTCGACCGGCGCGAACGCCGAGACGATCAGCGACACCGGCGCGACGACCTTGCGCCATTCGCCGTCGACCGCCCACGCGGTCTTCATCGACAGCGAGTCCTTGCCGACCGGTATCGCGATGCCCAGCGCCGGGCAGAATTCCTCGCCCACCGCCCGCACGGTGTCGTAGAGATCCGCGTCCTCACCCGGCTCGCCGCACGCCGCCATCCAGTTGGCCGAGAGCCGGATGTCCTCGATGCGGCGCAGGTCGGCTGCAATGATGTTGGTCACCGCTTCGCCCACTGCCATGCGTCCCGCAGCGGCGGCGTCGAGCAGCGCAAGCGGGGTGCGCTCGCCCATCGCCATCGCCTCGCCGTGCGTCGAGAAATAGTCGCTCACCGTCACGGCGACGTCACTGACCGGCACCTGCCACGGACCGACCAGCGGGTCGCGACTGACCATTCCTCCCACCGAGCGGTCGCCGATCGTGACGAGGAACGTCTTGTCCCCGACCGCGGGGAAACGCAACACGCGCAGCGCTGCTTCGCGGACGTCCGTCACGTCGAGCGCCGAGAAGTCGTCCGCCGCGTGCGGCAGGCGGCGCACGTCGCGGGTCATGCGCGGCGGCTTGCCGAGCAGCGTCTCGAGCGGCATGTCGACCGGCGCGTTGTCGAACTCGGGATCGTCGACGCGCAGGCAGCCGTCCCCCGTCACCTCGCCCACGACCGCGAACGGGCAGCGCTCGCGGTCGCAGAGCGCGCCGAATGCCGCGAGCTGCTCGGCCGCGATCACGAGGACATAGCGTTCCTGGGATTCGTTGCACCAGAGCTCGAGCGGCGACATGCCGGGCTCGTCGCTCAGGATGCGACGGAGGTCGATGCGACCGCCGGTGCCCGAGCCGTGGGCCACCGACTCGGGAATGGCGTTCGACAGCCCGCCTGCACCCACGTCGTGGATCAGCAGGATCGGGTTGTCGTCGCCCATGGCCCAGCACGCGTCGATCACCTCCTGGGCGCGACGCTGCAGCTCGGGATTACCGCGCTGGACCGAGGCGAAATCGAGGTCCGCCGAGCTGGTGCCGGCGCTCATCGACGACGCCGCACCGCCACCCAGCCCGATCAGCATCGACGGCCCGCCGAGCACCACGATCTTGGCACCCGGCACCACGTCGGCCTTCTCGACGTGGACCCGCCGGATGTTGCCGAGCCCGCCCGCGATCATGATCGGCTTGTGGTATCCGCGCAGCGGCGAGCGGCCGGCCGACTCGACGTGCTGCTCGAACGTGCGGAAATATCCGTAGATGTTCGGGCGCCCGAACTCGTTGTTGAACGCGGCGGCGCCGATCGGCCCTTCGAGCATGATCTGCAGCGCCGTCACGATGCGCCCGGGCTTGCCGAAATCCTGTTCCCACGGCTGCACGTGGCCGGGAATGCGGAGATTCGACACGGTGAATCCGACCAGGCCCGCTTTCGGCTTCGCGCCACGCCCGGTGGCACCTTCGTCGCGGATCTCGCCGCCCGAGCCCGTCGCCGCACCGGGGAACGGCGAGATCGCCGTCGGGTGGTTGTGGGTCTCCACCTTCATGAGGATGTCGATCGGCTCGTCCGCTCCCTCGTAGCCGTCGCCGCCCGTCTGCGCGAACCAGCGCCGTCCGTGCGAGCCCTCGATCACCGCCGCGTTGTCGCGGTAGGCGGAGAGGATGCCCCGAGGATTGCAGCGATGCGTGTTGCGGATCATCGCGAACAGCGACTTCGCACTGCGTTCACCGTCGACGATCCAGTCGGCATTGAAGATCTTGTGGCGGCAGTGCTCGGAGTTCGCCTGCGCGAACATCATCAGTTCGACGTCCGTCGGGTCGCGGCGCAGCTGGGCAGTGAAGGCCTCGACCAGGTAGTCGATCTCGTCTTCCGACAGTGCGAGGCCGAGCCCGGCGTTGGCGCGTTCGAGCGCGGCGCGGCCCTGCGCGAGGACCGGCACCGTCGCGAGCGGCGGCGCCACGTGATGGGCGAACAGGCCCTCGGCCTGCGCGATGGAGTCGAGCACGGTCTCCGTCATGCGGTCGTGGACGGACCCAGCAATCGCCGCACGTTCTGCCGGCGTGAGCGCCACCGGGGCTTCGACGTAGTACGCAATGCCGCGCTCGATGCGTACGACGGCATCGTGCCCGCAGACGTGCGCAATGTCGGTGGCCTTGCTCGACCAGGGGGAAACGGTACCGAACCGCGGCACCACGAGGATGGGTTCGCCCGCCGGTTCGCCCGCGGCGACCGCGGGCCCGTACCGCAGCAAAGCCTCGATGTCTCGCGCCCGGTTCCGCGTCAGCGCAGCGCGCGTCTCCACGAAGTGCAGGTAGCGGGAGTCGACCGCTTCGACCTGCGGCACGTGTTCGCGGAGGACAGCCAGCAGCTTGCGGAGACGGAAATCCGAGAGCGCGGGAGCGCCGCTGAAGGTGAGCATGAGCGAGGCGGCTGCCGGTCAGCAGGAGCCGCGGATGATACCGGAGAGGCGTTCCAGCGACCAGCGCAGGCGGTCGTAAGCTCCTGCCGCGGCTCTATTTTCCGCGTGTCCCGGGGCCGCCCGGCGGCGTGTAGACCGGGAACGGGAACTGCGCGACGTTCGAGGCCTCGGCCGACGAGACCTTGTTCACGCCGGACTTGCGGACCTCGTCGATGCGGATGATCGAGTGCAGCGGCAGGTAGGTTCGCTTGACGCCGGCGAACTCGGCCTGGATCTTCTCTTCCGACGGGTCGACGACCACCGTCGACTTCTCGCCGAAGATCAGCTCCTCGACCTCGATGAATCCGAACATGTGGCCGTGCCCGACCTTGCGGGCGTAGATCTCGAAGACCTTGCCCTGGCTCAGGAAAATGACCTTGAAAATGTGACTGGCGGCCATCCGTCGCGGGTGCTTGCGTGATAGGGTCGGCGCATATTACAAGGGACGCGCAGCAAGCGTCAGCCGGAGTCGCGGGCCCGCCCGGAATTGGGCCTTTGCGACGCGAGCCAGGCACGGACACATGGGCATCAAGCTCCGCGTCATCAGCGAACATCATCGTGAACTCGGCGAGAACCGGTCACGCGTCTTCGGCGTCAACGGCGGTTCCGTCGGGCGCGCGCCGGACAACGACTGGATCCTGCCAGACACCAAGCGGATCGTCTCCGGTCACCACTTCGTCGTGCAGTATCACGGCGGCAAGTACTGGCTCGACGACCTGAGCACCAACGGCGTCTACGTCAACGAGGCCGACGATCCCGTCTCGACGACGGGTCGGGTCGAACTGCGCGACGGCGACCGGCTCCGCGTCGGCGACTACGACATCCTCGTGACGGTCGACAGTCGCATCGACTTCCTGCCGGCGCCCTCAGACGAGCATTCCGCTGCCAAGCACCTCGACGGGGGCATCGGCCACCAGCTCGACCTCGACAGCCTGCTGTCGCCGCGCGCGCCGGAAGACTCGGGCTCGATGCCGGCACACAACGCGTTCGGCGTGAGGGTCGACACGGAGGCCCGGCAGGCCCTGATGCAGGCCCTCGAGCAATCCGCAACGCCGGCCGATTCCGGCCAGCACGCGTCTGCGGGCTTCGTGCCGACGGCGACGCAACCGATCACGCCCGAGGCCACCGCGGATGCCATCCAGGCGGCGACGGCCGCGGCCGGCGGCGCATCTCCCACGCCTGACTGGGCGCTGCGGACACGCCAGATCACGCGCGAGGAACTGGCCGACGCGCTCGCGCGCCGCCAGAGCCGGGCGGACGCACGCGATCGCGTGATCCCGTTCTACCAACAGGCGACGACATGGACGGACCTGCGCTCCGCGGTGCAGGCCTTCTGCCGCGGCGCCGGCATCGATCCCGATTCGCTCAGCGCCGAGGCACAGGCGATGCTGCCGCTGCTCGCGGGCCAGCTCCTGCGTGAAGCCGTCGTGGGGCTCAACGACATCATGCTCGCGCGCACGAGCGGTCCAGCCGGCTCGAAGGTCGCTGCGGTTCCGACGCCACCGGGCGGCAGCAGCAATCCGCTGCGTACCTCGACCAGCGTCGAGATGGCGATCCAGCGCCTGTTCGAATCGCACAACCGGCTCTACGCCGGTCCCGTCGAGTCGCTGCGCGACGTGTTGCACGAGACCAAGGAGCACGAGACCGCGCTCGCGGCGGGCATGCGGGCCGGACTGATGGCGGTGCTCGAGCAGCTGTCTCCCTCGAACGTCGCGGACCAGTTCGAGCAAGGCCGTGCGCGCCTGCTCGCGCCCGGCCAGGATCCACGGCCGAAGTACTGGGAGCACTACGCCGAGTTCTTCCGCCTGCTCAAGCAGCAGGCGGGTCCCGACGAACTGCCGCATCCGTTCATCGAGGCGTTCGGGCAGGAGTACGCGCGCGTGCGCGCCCAGCTGCGCGCGAAACGGACGACCTGACGGTCGAAGTTGCACGCGCCTGCGACTGCCCGAGCAGCTTCATGAGGCTGCGCGCATCCTGCGGCGCCCGCAGCTTCACGTCGGTGTTGTCGAAGTAGACGAACACGTCGCGACCGGCGACCGCCGGCAGCGACGGCGGGGCGATCCGGACAGCCCCGTCCGGCAGCGTCGACGGCTCGCCGCCTCCGTGCCAGTCGCGTATCCGCTCGGCCCAGCGTGCCAGTGCCTGCGGCCGGTAGCCGCTGCGGTAGAGCTGCTTGTCCCCGTGCAGTCGCAGGTACATGAAATCGGCCGTTACGTCGCGCGGCATCGGCCAGGTGCGTGCTGTTTCAGCGATGACCAGAGCGACGCCGTGACGTCGCAGCAACTGCACGAACCGGGGATCGAGGAAGCTTTCGTGCCGCACCTCGACGGCGTGCCGCATCGGGCGCGGCCGGTCGATCGCCAGATGGCTCCGGCCCTGCATGCGTGCGTCGTGCCCGTGCGCGGTCGCCAGCGCGGCGTCGGTGGAACGTGGCAGGCTCGGCAGGAAGGCCGCGAAACGCTCCACGTCGAAGCGCATCTGCGGCGGAAACTGCCAGAGGATCGGACCGAGCTTGCCGTCCAGCGCCAGCAGCCCGGACGCCAGGAAATTGGCGAGCGGCTCCTCGAAGTTGCGCAACTTCAGCATGTGGGTGATGTAGCGTGGCGCCTTCACCGCAAAAACGAAGTCCTCGGGGGTTTGGTCCCGCCACAGGCGCCAGCTCTGCGGCCGTTGCAGCGAGTAGAAGGAGCCGTTGATCTCCAGGGTCCGGAAGGTCGTCGCGGCGTAGCGGAGCTCGAGCCGCTGCGGCAATCCCTGCGGATAGAACACGGTCCGCCAGGGCTCGTAGCGCCAGCCCGAGACGCCGATGCGAACTTGGGGCGCTCCGTCCATGACTGATGCTTGCCGATCGTGCATGGCCTGGCCA
>CAVQQX010000127.1:0-10588 GCA_963714645.1 uncultured Gammaproteobacteria bacterium | reverse complement strand
GCGAGATCTACATGCGCCAGGAACGCGGCGGCGCATTGATCGGCACGTACGAGCCCGCAGGCAAGCCCTGGGCGCCGCTCGCGACGCCGCCCGACTTCTCGATGCAGCTGCTGCCCGACGAGTTCGAGCGCCTGGCGCCGTATTTCGAGGTGGGATTCGAGCATTTCCCGGCGCTGGGCCGGGCCGGCATCCGCAAGGCGATCAACGGCCCGTTCACTTTCGCGCCGGACGGTAACCCGCTCGTCGGGCCGGTGCGCGGGCTCAGCAACTACTGGGTCGCGTGCGCCGTGATGGCGGGCTTCAGCCAGGGGGGCGGAATCGGGCTCGTGCTGTCGCGCTGGATGGCCGAGGGCGATCCCGGGCAGGACATCCTGTCCATGGACGTCGCGCGCTACGGGGCGTTCGCGACGCCGAAGTTCACCTCGGTCAAGGTGCCGGAAAACTACGGGAGACGGTTCCGCCTCGCGTACCCGAACGAGGAGCTGCCGGCCGCGCGGCCCGTGCGGCGCTCGCCGATCCACGATCGACTGGTGGCGGCCGGTGCGGTGATGGGGGCGAATTTCGGGCTCGAGAATGCGCTCTGGTTCGCGCCGCCCGGCGTACCGCCCGTGGAAACGCCCACGTACCGGCGCTCGGAAGCGTTCCCGGTCGTGCGCGAGGAATGTCGCACCGTGCGGCGCGCGGCGGGACTCTACGAAACCACCAACTACGGCAAGTACGAGGTGACCGGGCGCGGAGCACGCGCGTGGCTCGACCGTGTATTCGCGGGCCGCATCCCGCAGCCGGGCCGGCTCGGTCTCGCCCCCATGCTGAACGCGGCCGGCCGCATCGTCGGCGACCTCTCGATCGCCTGCCTCGCCCAGGACCGCTACCTCATCGTGGGTTCCGGGTTCGCGGAGGAGTTCCACCTGCGCTGGTTCTGGCTGCAGCAGCCGCCGGGCGACGTCTTCGTGCGTTCCGCCGCGTCGACGCTCTGCGGTTTCTCGCTGGCGGGGCCACGGGCGCGCGAGATCCTGCAGCCGCTGGTGCGGCGCGACCTGTCGGCGCCCGCGTTCCGGTTCTTCGACGTCGCTGAGACGGCGGTGGGTTACGCGCCGTGCATCCTGACGCGTGCGGGATTCACCGGCGAACTCGGCTACGAACTCTGGACCACGCCCGACTACTTCGCGACGCTCCACGACGAGCTGCGCGCGGCCGGCGAGCCGCACGGCCTGGTGCCCTTCGGCGGCCGGGCACTCTCGTCGCTGCGCCTCGAGAAGAACTACGGGTCGTTCAACAAGGACTTCCGTCCCGATTACACGCCCGGCGAGACCGGTCTCGACCGCTTCGTCGATTTCGGCAAGAACGTGGACTTCACCGGACGTGCGGCGGCGATGGCGGAGCGCGCCAGCGGTCCGCGGCGTCGATTCGTCGTCATGGAGGTGGCGGCGCGCGATGCGGACGTCGTGGGCTACGAGTCGATCATGAAAAACGGCCAGGCCGTGGGTTACGTGACCTCCGGGGCCTACGGCCACTGCGTCGAGCGCAGCCTCGCGGCCGGCTACGTCCCGACGCCGCTCGCGCGCGACGGCGAGCAGTTCGAGATCGACGTCCTCGGCGACGCGTGCACGGCGACCGTGCGGCTGCAACCGCTGCACGATCCGGACGGCAAGCGGCTGCGGAGTTGACGCTTCAGGCTCACCGGCGCGGCCTCGGGGCTATTTCGCGGGGGTCGATCGCTGGGCCGGTCCTGCGTGCTGCAGCGTCAGCCCCTCGGCATGACGCCGCTGGAATCCCTTCCAGAGCGTGATGCCGTCGCCACCCGGGCTGCGTGCGTCCCACGGCGTAGCGGGCGGCGCCTTCCATTCGCCCTTGCTCGAGTCCTCGACGAGCCCGTCGATGTAGGCGGCGCGCGACGCGTCGTCCCTGACGTAGCGGTCGAGGAACGCAGTCACGAAGTGCAGCATGATCGCCGTGAGGCGGTCCTTGCGCCAGACCGGGTCCTCGAACCAGTCCTGGTTCCACAAGGACGTGCGCATCTGCGCCGGTGCCGGGCCGAGGCCGAGCGCATGCCCACCGTTGCGGAAGGTGAGCAGGTAACGGTTCGGTGACGCCGTGGCCGCGTCGAAGAATGCCCGCGCACCCGACTCGTAGGGGACCGTGACGTCGCGATCGCCCGAGATGAGCAGCAGCGGAGCCGTGATTCCCTGCAACCCCTGCGCCCCCCACGCACCGATCGCACCGCCGCCGGGCGCCAGTGCGACGATCGCGCGGACCGAGGGCGCCACCGCGTCCGCGCGCAGGGGGCCGCCGCGCGCATACGGCTGCAGCAGCCCTCCCGGTACGATACCTGCGAGCGGTCCGCTCGCATCGAGCACTGCCCCGCCGGCGACGAGCACGCCGTAACCTCCCATGGAATAGCCCACGAGCGCGGTGCGCGCCGCATCGACCTGCGGCGCATCGTGCATGCGCTCGCTGCCGAGCGTGCGATGCAGCTCGCGGGTCACGTAGGCGATGTCGAGCGGACGACGCAGCAGCGCTTGCGGCAACCCCGCCGGATTCAGGTACTCGTCGGCGTGGCGGATCGCGGCGACGACGTAACCCTTCGACGCGAGGTTCTCCCCGAGCCAGCTCATCGCGACCGGCACGTTGCCATAACCGTGCGAGACCACCACGAGCGGAAACCGGCCCGCGGCCGCGGGCACGTCCTCCACGGCGAGTCCGGGGATCTCGAACTTCGCCGGCGGCGCGGGCGGCTCCGCGTCCATGCTGTCGGCGTAGGTGGTCGGTTTCGACGGGGACGCCCCGCGTCCGGGATACCAGAGTGTCACCACGAGCCGGCGGTCCTGCCTCGGGGCGACGCCGGTCTTCGGGTCGAATGCCGCGGCATTCACCTGCGCCGCATGGGTGAAGTCGAGCGTACGCACTCCCACCTCGAACGCACCCAGCGCCGCGAGCTCGGGCGCATCGATGCCCGGCCGGCTCGGCGGTGCAGCGGAGACTGCCGGCGTCGCAACAGAGGCTGCAGGCGACGCCGCGGCGGGTTTCGCCGGAGCGTCCGCGGCCGTCGACGGCAGCGCGAGCACGAGTGCGCCGACCAGCGCGGCGGCGCGTACGGCGAGGGTCGGCGACCGGGGCAGCGGGCTCATGTTCGGACTTCCGATCTCGGGCATGATGGATGCGAACGTGGCGGCTACTATAACGAACGCGGCGCGGGGAAGCGGTTGGCCAGCACCACTGACGAAGCTCCGAGCGGCGCGCGCGGACAGGACCTGCCGGTCGCACGGCACGAGGCGGAGTACCGGCGCCTGCGGCGCCAGGTCTTCATCGCCATCTTCA
The DNA here is from genome assembly GCA_963714645.1 of uncultured Gammaproteobacteria bacterium. Taxonomy (GTDB): domain Bacteria; phylum Pseudomonadota; class Gammaproteobacteria; order Steroidobacterales; family Steroidobacteraceae; genus RPQJ01. The sequence goes on along the minus strand of CAVQQX010000127.1, from coordinate 7,270 downwards.
TCGGGTACGCCGCGTACTACCTGGTGCGGATGAACCTGTCGCTTGCGATCCCGGACATCCTGCGCGAGTACCCCCAGTACACCAAGGCCCAGCTCGGCACCGCGATGACGGCGCTGTCGATCGCCTACGGGCTGTCGAAGTTCCTGATGGGCTCGGTGTCCGACCGCAGCAATCCACGCTGGTTCATGCCCATCGGGTTGCTGCTGTCGGCCGCGATCACGGCCTCGTTCGGTCTGGTGAAGGCCATCTACGCGTCGCTCGCGCTGGTGATCCTGCTGCAGGCCGCGAACGGCTGGGCGAACGGCATGGGCTGGCCCGCCTGCGGCAAGACGATGGTCCACTGGTTCAGCGGCCGCGAGCGCGGTCGCGTGGTCGCGCTCTGGAACACGGCGCACAACGTCGGCGGCGGACTGGTCGCGGCACTCGCGGTCGTCGGGGTCGCGTGGTTTGACGACTGGGGCGCGAAGTTCTACTTCAACGCCCTCGTGGCGTCGGTCATTGCCGTCGCCGTCGCCGTGCTGCTGCGCGACACGCCCCGGAATTGCGGCCTGCCGCCGGTCGAGGTCTATCGCAACGACGCGCCACCCGGCTATTCGCCGCAGTCGGAGCGCACGCTCGGGTTCCGCGAAATCTTCTTCGCGCACGTGCTCAACAACCGCCTGCTCTGGGCGATCGCCGTCGCGAACGCGTTCGTGTACTTCGTGCGCTACGGCGTGCAGAACTGGATCCCGACCTACCTCGAGACCGCGAAGGGCTTTTCGTTCAGGCAAGCGAGCACGGCGTGGTTCCTGTTCGAGTACGCGGCGATCCCCGGCACGATCCTCTGCGGCTGGATGTCGGACAGCCTGTTCCGCGGGCGGCGCGGGCCGGCGACGATGCTGTTCATGGGCCTGACTCTCGCCGGACTCGTCGTCTACGGCCTCAACCGCGCCGGCCCGTTGTGGCTCGACATGGCGGCGCTCATCATGATCGGGTTCTTCGTCTACGGCCCGATCATGATGATCGGCCTGCACGCACTCGAGCTCGTGCCGAAGAAGGCCGCGGGCACCGCCGCAGGGTTCACGGGGTTCTTCGGGTACGCCTTCGGCTCGGCGATCGCCGGCACCGGCGTCGGCTGGATCGCGGACCACTTCGGTTGGGGCGGGGTGTTCGCGACGATGATCGCGTGCTGCGTCGCGTCGATGGGGTTCGTCGCGCTGACGCTGCGACAACCGGGACCGGCCCCGGCGCATTGAGGGTCGCAGGCCCCCGCTCAGCGCGCCGGCGGTTTCCAGCCGGCCGGCGGCAACGTCACGACGTCGATCCAGACCGGATTGGTGAAGGCGCGCTTGCCATCGACGTCCTCGACCTCGAGCGCATACCAGGTGGAGCGCTCTGCGCTCCGCTCGAATTCCACGCGCGCTTCCGGCGGGCCGCCGTGGAACGTCCGGGTCGCGACGACCCGGCCCGCACCGATCAGTTTCGCGCTGCGCAGGCCGGCAATCGACTGCAGTTCGAATGCCAGCCCGAAGTCCGCGGCCGGCCTCACCTTCAAGGTGTCGCCGAACATGACGGTCGCCGGGTACACGAGCGGGCCGTAGCTCACGTAGGCGTGGCCGGCCTTCACGGCAGCGGCGTAGCTCAGCGGCGACAATGGCCCGTCGACGTGTGCGTAGACCCGCACCCGGCCCGACACGTGGTTCCAGACGTCGTGCACGTCGGTGCCGCCCGAGAGGTAATACCGGTGCCCCTCGTTCCAGAAAGCCCACATGGCCTGCAGGACCGCGTCGTCGTACGGCACGTCGGCGTTGATCTCGGCGAGGTCGATCGCCGGGTTGAAACCGCCCGGTACGACGTTTGCCCTGAGGCTCGCGAAATAGCCATAAGGGATCAGCGGGTGGTTCGCCTGCACGACGAGCGCGCCCTGGCGCCGCGCCTCGGCCAGGACCTGGTCGATCGTCGCCGTCCCGGTGTCGATCGCCAGCTCCTGGCCCGGGCGCAGCGGCCACGCATTGAAATGCGCCCACGACGGCGACAACTCCACCGCGGGGATGAACGGGACGCCGCGCATGTCGGCGATGCGTTGCAATGGCGCGTGGCTGACCGTCGAATCGTGGTCGCTCACGAACAGCAGGTCGAGTCCCGCCGCCAGCTGGGCACGGGCGAGGTCGGCCGGTGGCGTGACGCCCTCCGCCTGGTCGGCATGGTGGTGCAGGTCCGCGGCGTGCCAGCCACGCGTGCGGGGATCGAACCGGCGCCTCACCAGGACGTTCACCGCGGAGATCCCTCCAGGCTTCACCTCGACCGCGACCGACTGGTCCGGCGCAGTGAACCCTCCACCGGAGGACACGCGGAACTCGTAGGCACCCGGCGCGAGGCGAGTCTCGAGCTTGCCGACCGGGTCGAGTTCGGTGAAGAACGTGCTGCGGCCCAGGTATTCGACCAGCGGCTGCTGGCCCCGGGTGACGGTGATGCGCGCATCGACCGGTCGCGCGCCGCGTGCGTCGGCGATCGTGAACGCCACGCGTCCCGGTGGTTGGACATCCCGGAAGTCCAGGGAGGCCTGCGCGGTCGCGGCAATGGCGATGCGCCGCGGACGGGCCTGCGAATATCCCTTGGCGGTCGCAGACAACTCGTAGTCGCCTGCCGGAAGCGTCACGGCGTAGCGACCGTCCGCGCCACCGACGCACCACGCGTACGGCACGCCCGCGCCTGGGGCCGCCCGCGCGTCGAGACGAGACACCACGACGACAGGCGAGGCCACGGGCGTGCCGTCGGGGGTCGTGACGACACCCGCGACGCTGCCCGCCGGCAGGCGACGTCGCTCGATCTCGCTCGCCACCACGGGCCCCAGGTCGCCACGCGGCACGACCTGGAGCCAGGCGTCGAACGAGCGCGTCTCGCCCGGCCGTAACGAGTGACGCAGGAACAGGTCCTTCGAGCGCGAACCCACGACGTCGGCATAGGGGGCGTGCAGCGCGATCGCCCAATCCTCGTCGTACGCGACGGCGCGGTCGGCGAGCGCGCCCCGCGCCGGGCCTTCCTGCAGCTCGCCGAGCCCGGGCAGACCGAAATAGAAACCCGCGCCGGGCCACAACGTCTGGCCGGACAGCAGTCCTTCCAGCACGGTCGCGCCCGTGTTCGTCATCGTCGTCCGCAGCTCGATGCGGTCGCTGCCTGCGCGCAGCGTGTACGTCGTCTTCAGGGCCACCTGGCCCCAGTCGCGCGTGGACTCGACGACCGCGAGCGACGGTTCGCGACGGACCACCTCGACCTTCTGGTACGTGTTCGGCCAGGCCGACCAGTTGTTCGGGATGAAGTCCGCGAACACGACGCGGTCGCTCGCGGGCCTGCCGGCCACGACCGGGGCCACGTCGACGATCGCGCCCCGCGGAACCCCGTACGGCACCGGCGTGTCGACCGCCATCGCGAATGCGAGCTTCTCGTTGGCGACCGTGAGGTCGCGCGCGCCGATGGCTTCTCCTTCCGGGATCGTGGTCGGGCCTGCCGTCACCGTGACGGCGGCGTCGACGACGCACGGTGACGCACAGCGGGCGAGCACGAGGATTGCGACGGCGCCGGCGTGCGCTCGATGCGCGGCATCCGCAGGCACGGTCGTTTTCGGCATCACCGGCGACTCATTTCGACCGCACGGGGGCGCGGCGCCTGCGATGATCGCATGGCAAACTCGCCGCCGGCGACCACGAGGCGAAGCCCGGCGCGTTGTTCACCGCCGGCTCGGTCCTGCTCGCGGCCGTCGGCAGCCTGACGGCGAGCCGCAACCGCGTGAACGGGCTGCCGTTCTGGACCGCGCTCGGCTGCGGAATGTTGTACGGGGCGGCGACGTCCCTCGTTTTCGCGCTGCTGCAGGGACACAGCCTGGCGCCGCCGATCGCCGTCTCGTGGTGGCTCGCGCTGCTGGTCTCGATCGCGTTCGAGGGCCTGCATCCCGAATTGCTGACGCTCGCAGGTGCGGGACTTGCCGTCACCGGCAACGTGCTGATGCTGCGGAGGGGTTGAAGCGCGCGGCGCCGAGCAGTGCCCGGCGACGGGTCAGCTGCGGATCGGTCGGCGGGGATTCGGGCACGACAACCCTGTCGCGAGTCAGCTCGCGCGGCGCCGGTTCGGTCGCCGCGCCCGCAGGTTGGAATGCGTGACCGGCGCGGGCGGCGGCGGCAGCTCCGGCAGCTCCGCCTGCTGCGTGAGGCCTTCGACGATCAAGCGGCGCATCTCGGCGTCGAGCGCCCGGTCGGTCTCGATCGGGGCATAGGCCGCGAGTCTCGACTCGACGGCCTCGCACGCACGCTGGTAGAGGTCCTTGCTTCCCGCCTTGGCCCAGGTCTCGCGGTTCTCACGGTCGATCACGGCGTCGGTCAGGTAGAGCTCGTGCGGCCAGTATTTCAACGTGTGCGCGGACGTGATCAGGTGGTCGTGTGCCCGCAGGTCGTCGAGCAGCGTCTGCACCGGCAGGTCCTCGATCACGGTCATCTCGCGCACGAAGTGCAGGCACTGGCCGCAGACCTCGTTGTCGAACACCAGCTTCGGCAGGCTGAAGGTCAGCACGAAATCGAGCATGCCGGGGCCGGAAACCGAATTGACGCCGGCCAGCGCCGCGAGCAGCGCGCTCGAGAAGGTTTCGCCGCCGGCCTGGGCATCGAGGAACTTGCCGTCGGAGAGCGCCATGTACGCCTGCGTCGGCAGCCCGAGGGACTTCGCCGCGGCGACGTAGGCGACGTTGAGGTGCTGCGCCTCGATGGCCGCCATCGGCGAGCTCGCGGACTTCATGTGGAAGGTCGCCGGCGCACCGCCGAACAGCACCGGCGCGCCCGGGCGCACGATCTGCGCCATCGTGATCCCGGTCAGCACGTCGACGAGATGGAACACGAGCGCACCGACGAGCGTCACGGGTGCGATCAACCCCATCAGCGTGACCGGGACGATCTCGACCGCGATACCGGACTCGACACAGTCGAGGAGGTTCTGGCAGGAATCCTCGCTGTAGCGGAAGTTGCCCGTCGCCGTGATCGTGAAGATCGACATCGGCTTCGCGATCAGCTCGGCGCGGTCACGGCGGAAGAGCTGCAGCATGTCACGCATGCGCGGCACGCCGTGCTCGGTGAACGCGCCGGTGACCATCGGCTTCCTCGAGGTCGTGAGCAGCATGTACAGCCGCCATGCATCGGAGACCTGCGACTCGATGTCCCCGTTGGTCGAAAACGCCGTCGCGAGGTAGGCGATGTGCTCGAGGCCGTCGCAGAGCCGTGCGTACTCGATGAAGTCGGTCGAGTTCGTGAGCCGTGTCTCGCCGGTCCGATGGTCGAGGATCTTGAGGCCGCTCGAGCCCGGCACGTAGTGCACGTTGTTGCCGCCGAGCTCGGCGTGCGGCTTGCCGTCGCGGTCGTAGAGCGTGAACGATTTCGGCGCGGCCTCGATCGCGCGTTCGACCTCTGCGTGCGGAAACAGCATCCGGACGCCATCGGGTGCCATCCTTAGCCCGTGGTCGAGCAGACGCTGGCGCATGCCGGCGCCGCGGATCTCCATCCCGTCCTCGGCGAGGATCCGCTTGGCCTCGGCAATCGCCTTCGCGCAGAGCTCGAGGCTGATGACGTTGAGGGTGGGTCGCATCGGCCGATTATCCAAGGGCAACCCGTCCACGGCCACCCCTGCCGGCCCGGAACGCCAGGTTTCGACTCCGCGCGCCGCTACGGGCGGGACCCACACGCCCCAGGGCCGCAGCAGCAGCGGCCCGTCTGCATCGTCGTCGATACCACGGTTGCGGTGGCGGGGCCCGCCTCAGTCGCGGTTCGCGAGGCGGCGCTTCAGCGACGCCACGAGCACGCGCAGCGATGCATTGTCGGATCGCGCGCGCAGCCAGCGGTGACCGACGTAGACCAGGGCGACGACCAGCGCCAGCGTGATGGTCGCGTTCACGGACCGGGGGACGGAACCGGGCGAGGTTCGATCAAAGGTGCGGCTGCACACCCGCGCCGGCTTCGGCGCGTCGCGCGTGGTCGCGCCATGCCGGGACCGGTCGCTGCAGCGCGATCGCCTGGCGGATCTCGATGAGCAGTGGGCCCGGCTGGTTGGCGTACATCGTGACTACGCCCGAAGGCACGCGATGGCCGAAGAGCTGTGCATACGAATCGAGCGCGTGCTGCAGCGGCGAGACGGGCGTGAGGGATTGCTGATTCATCGCATCGGACTCCGTGGCTGCCGCCAATGGACGCGGCAGGGGCTCGTTCCCTTCTACGCCCTTTTGCGCCGGGTCGAGCACAAATCGCGCGCGCACCGGCACGGGCGTGCCGGTTCCCGGAGCAACCCGGCTCGCACCCGGCGCTTCAGCGTCGGCCGTGGAAATTAGAGCGTGACCCGCCCGGGCGTGGCGCGCCCATCGGGCGTTCGTCGCGATTGCGCGAATTGATGCGCGCCTTGGTGAGGTCGTAGGGCGACATCTCGAGCGTCACCTTGTCGCCGGCCAGGATGCGGATGCGGTGCTTGCGCATCTTGCCGCAGAGGTGCGCCGTCACGACCACCCCGTTCTCGAGCGTCACGAGGAAACGCGTGTCCGGGAGCACCTGCTTGACGGTGCCCTGCATGTCGATGAGTTCTTCCTTCGCCAAACTGTAACCTCGGGGTCTGGGAGTGCGCTCGAGCGGCGCTACGATACAGCAGGGAGCCTGGAGCCGTGGCGGAGACTTGGCCGGGGCGGAATATAGGCAAGCGGCCCCGGGTCGATGCGCGTATACTTCGCCTCGGGTAGTTACCCTTCCACTTCTGTTCCGGCTCCGCTCGCCAAGGTCGGCGAAACGCGGCTCCGCGCTCAAGCGAAGAGTCTCCGATCCACGTGGCGCAGCAGCCACGCGTCCCTGATCGCTCTGGCCCTGGCCCGGGAATCGTCCGCCGCATCGCTGCATTCCACGGCCTTTCCCCCTTTCCCGAGCGAGTTTCATTCATGAGCAAGATTTACGTAGGCAACCTTCCCTTTTCCGCCAGCGAGGACGCGCTGCGCGCGCTGTTCGCCGCCCACGGCACGGTCGATTCGGTGGCGCTGATCAGCGACCGCGAAACCGGCCAGCCGCGCGGCTTCGGCTTCGTCGAAATGACGTCGAAGTCCGAGGCAGCCCGTGCGATCCAGACGCTGAACGGCCACCAGATGGACGGCCGCGCGCTGAAGGTCAACGAGGCGCAGCCGAAGGCCGAGCGTCCGCGTCGCTGGTAAGCGACGACGTTCGGCCGGCCGGTCCGAGTGACCGACCAGGCCCGCGAAGAAAGCCCCGGCACGTCCGGGGCT
>CAVQQX010000126.1:0-15033 GCA_963714645.1 uncultured Gammaproteobacteria bacterium | reverse complement strand
GGGTACGGCGGCACCGCGAGGTTGGTCGGCGCCGGCACGTCCTTGAACACGCGCCCCGACATGTCGAACTTGGAGCCGTGGCACGGGCAGAAGAAGCCGCCCGGCCAGTCGGCGGACACCGTGACGTCGCCCGGCGTGAACTTGTCGAGCGGCGCGCACCCGAGGTGCGTGCAGACGCCGATCAGTACCAGGACCTCCGGGCGGATCGCGCGCGTCGCGCTTTTCGCGAATGCGGGCTGCTCGGACTGCAGCGAATCGGGGTCGCGCAGCTCGCCCGCGACGCCCTCGAGCTGCGCCAGCATCTGCGGCGTGCGGTGGACCACGAAAATCGCCTTGCCGCGCCACTCGACCTTGAGCATCGCGCCCGGTTCGAGCTTGCCGATGTCGACTTCGACCGGCGCGCCGAGCGCCTTCGCGCGCGCGCTCGGCTTCCACGAGGCGAGGAACGGCACCGCGACGAACGCGGCGCCGACGGCGGTGGTCGCGGCGGTGGCGACGGTCAGGAAGTGGCGCCGGCCCTTGTCGACTGTTTCGGTCATCCAGCTCTCTCCTCCGCGCTGCTGCCTCGACGTGCGGCAGGCCGCTGCCTGCAGTGCAACATCGCATTATAGAGTCTGCGGCGGGACCGGCGAAAGGCGACGGCCCGCCCCGGGGCACTAGGCCCGGTCGTCGACCCGCCGGATCTGGGCGCCCAGGCCGTGCAGCTTTTCCTCGATGCGCTCGTAGCCGCGGTCGATGTGGTAGATCCGCTCGACGTCGGTCGTTCCCTCGGCGACCAGGCCCGCCAGCACCAGGCTGGCCGAGGCCCGCAGGTCGGTGGCCATGACCGGGGCGGCCGTCAGCTTCGGCACCCCGCGGATGATCGCGGTGTTGCCTTCGAGCAAGATCTCGGCGCCCATGCGCCGCAGTTCCAGCATGTGCATGAACCGGTTCTCGAAGATGGTCTCGACGATCGTGCCGACCCCGTCCGCCACGGTGTTGAGCGCGGCGAACTGGGCCTGCATGTCGGTCGGGAAGCCCGGGTGCGGGGCCGTGCGGACGTCGACGGAGCGCGGCCTGCGTCCGCGCATGTCGACCTCGATGAAGTCCTCGCCGCGCAGCACGGTCGCGCCCGCCTGCTCGAGTTTGCCGAGCACTGCGTCGAGGTGCTCCGGCCGGGCGTTGCGCGCCCGCACGCGGCCGCTCGTGATCGCGCCCGCGACCAGGTAGGTGCCCGCTTCGATGCGGTCGGGCAGCACTTCGTAGTGAGTGCCGTGCAGCCGCTCCACGCCGTCGACGACCAGCGTGTCGGTGCCGTGGCCGCGGATGCGGGCACCCATGGCGATCAGGAACTGCGCGAGGTCCACGATCTCGGGCTCGCGCGCGGCGTTCTCGAGGATCGTCTGGCCGGCGGCGAGCGCGGCCGCCATCATCAGGTTCTCGGTGCCCGTGACGGTGACCGTCTCCATGACGATGCGCGCGCCGCGCAGGCGTCCTGCGCGCGCGCGGATGTAGCCGTTCTCGATGTGCACGTCGGCGCCCATCGCCCGCAGTCCCGCCACGTGGATGTTGACCGGGCGCGCGCCGATTGCGCACCCGCCCGGCAGCGAGACATCGGCGCGGCCGTGGCGCGCGACCAGCGGCCCGAGCACGAGGATCGCGGCGCGCATGGTCTTCACCAGATCGTACGGCGCGAACGTCTCGCGCGTCGTCGTCGGGTCGACCTCGACCCGCATGCGCCCGTCGACCGTGACGCTCGCGCCCATGCGGCCGAGCAGCCCGATCATGGTGGTGACGTCCTTCAGATGCGGGACGTTGCCGATCGTCACCGGCGCGTCGGCGAGCAGCGCGCCGGCCAGGATGGGCAGCGCGGCATTCTTCGCGCCGGAGATCCTGACTTCGCCGTCGAGCGGCACGCCGCCGCGGATCTGTAGCTTGTCCACGGCGGGTTCTCAGCCGGCCGTCGTGCCGCCGCTCTCCGCCTGCCACTCGGCCGGCGTGAATGCCTGGATCGACAGCGCATGCACTTCGCGACCCATGCGTGCGCCGAGTCCGGCATAGACCAGCTGGTGGCGCTGCAACTGGCGCTTGCCTGCGAATTGTTCGGCCACGACCACGGCTTCGAAGTGCGTGTCGTCCGCGGTGGACACGCGCACCTGCGCGCCGGGAAGGCCGGCCTGGATCAGGGTGGAAACTTCGTCGGCGGTCATGGTGGGGTCATCGTGGGGGGTGGGCCGGGAAGTCTAAAGGAGAAGGCAGGCGGGCTGTAGGTTGTAGACTGTCCGCCATCCCGGAGCGTTGTTCGACTCCCCATGACCGATCCCAGCCAGATGATCGCCCGCGGCCGCCGCGTGCTCGCGACCGAAGCCCAGGCGGTCGCCTCGCTCGAGCACCGGCTCGACGAAGCGTTCGCCAGGGCGTGCGCACTGCTGCTGGCATGCACCGGCCGCGTGGTCGTGACCGGCATGGGCAAGTCCGGGCACGTCGCGTCCAAGATCGCCGCGACGCTCGCGAGCACCGGCACGCCCGCGTTCTTCCTGCACCCGGCCGAGGCGATCCACGGCGACCTCGGCATGATCACTGCGGACGATGCGGTGCTCGCCCTTTCGAACTCCGGGGAAACCTCGGAGCTGCTGCTGATCCTGCCGCTGATCAAGCGGCTCGACGTCCCGCTGATCGCCCTGACCGGCAACGACGGCTCGACGCTGTCGCGCTACGCAACGGTGACGATCGACGTGAGCGTGCCGGCCGAGGCCTGCCCCCTCAACCTCGCGCCGACGGCGAGCACGACTGCGGCGCTGGCAATGGGCGATGCGCTCGCGATCGCCGTGCTCGAGGCGCGCGGCTTCACCGAGGAGGACTTCGCACGGTCCCATCCGGGCGGCAGCCTCGGTCGCCGGCTGCTGCTGCACGTCGAGGACGTGATGCGCAAGGGCGGCGACCTGCCGCGAGTCGGTCCCGACACGCTGCTGAGCGCGGGCCTGCTCGAGATGAGCCGCAAGGGTCTCGGCATGACGACGATCGTCGACGCCGAGGACCACGTGCTCGGCATATTCACGGACGGCGACCTGCGTCGCGCACTCGACCGCCAGCTCGACATCCATCGCGTCCGGATGCGCGAAGTCATGACGGCCGGGGGCAAGGTGGCGCAGCCCCGCATGCTGGCGGCCGAAGCGGTGCACCTGATGGAGACATTCCGGATCACCTCGCTCCCCGTCGTCTCGAGCGATGCGGAGCGTCGCCTGGTCGGTGCGCTGAACGTGCACGACCTGCTGCGGGCGGGGGTGATGTGACGGAGATGACGCGCGACCTGCGCACGCGCGCGCAGCGCGTGCGACTGCTCGTTCTCGACGTCGACGGCGTGCTGACCGACGGTCGGCTCCACATCGGCCCGCAGGGCGAGGACGTCAAGGTGTTCCACGTGCGCGACGGTTCCGGCCTCGTGGCGCTGCAACGCGCCGGCGTCGTGGTCGCGATCGTCTCCGGTCGAGCGTCGCCTGCCGTGACGCACCGTGCGGCCGAACTCGGCATCACGCACGTGCGGCAGGGCGTCGAGAACAAGGGAGCCGAGCTCGATGCGCTGCGGCACGAGCTGGGCTTCGCACAGGAGGCGGTCGCCTGCGTCGGGGACGACACGCCGGACCTGCCGATGTTCGAGCGGGCCGGCCTCGCGATCGCCGTGGCCGACGCGCACCCCGCGGCGCGGGCGGCCGCCCACTGGATCACCGTCGCGCCGGGCGGCCATGGCGCGGTGAGGGACGTATGCGACCTGCTCTTGAACGCGCGCGTTTCCTGACCCGGCGCATCGTCGGCTTCGCGGCGCTGCTCGCGGGCGGCGCGATCGCGTTCGGGCTGTTCCTGGGTAGCGACGACGATGCGACCGAGGCCGGCCCCGCGCCCGACGAGCGAGGCTACTATCTCCACGACGCGACGCTGACCGAGCTCGGCGCGGACGGCAAGCCGCGAGTCGTCGTACGCGCGACGTCGATCGAGCAGCAGTTCCTGGACGACAGCGTGCAGCTGCAGCAGCTCGAACTCGACTACACGACCCCGCAGGCCGGCGCATGGCACGTCACGGCCGACGGCGGGCGCATGCCGAACGACCGGACGTCGCTGGAGCTGCAGGGCAATGTGCGGGTTTCGGGCTCCGCGGAGCGGGCGGCCGGCCAGGCGGTCATCCTCACCGACCGCCTCGCCTACGACATCCGCTCGAACCTGATCAGGACCACCGCCCCGGTCGCGATCCGGTTCGGCAACTACGAACTCCACGGGCGCGGACTGCGCGTCGCGTTGAACGACGGTACCCTGCGTTTAGAATCGGGCGTCAATGGCAGCTTCACCCCGTAAGTCGACCGCGTTCGCTTTACTGCTGTGCGCCACGCTGGTGCACGGCCAGGAGGCGGCCATGCCCAGCGGGGCGGGCTGCGAGCCGGGCGGCGCGGCGGGCGGCGCGGCGGGCCTGCCGGCCGGTAATTCGCAGATGCCGATCAACCTCGAGGCGGCCTCCTCGGACTTCGACTACAAGAACAATTCGCTGCGCTTCAGCCGCGTGAAGATCACGCAGGGCGGGCTCGAGGTCACCGCCGCGAAGGCGATTGCGACCGGCCTCGACTTCCAGGACGCCGAGTGGCGCCTGCAGGGCGAGGTGCGGATCCGGGTGCCGGGCGGTTGCCTCCGCTCGGACGATGCCCGCGTCCAGTTCCGCGACAACGCGATCGTGCGCGCGACGATCCGGGGCTCACCGGCGGCGTTCGAGCAGCGGCTGCGCAGCGGGAACCAGGTCGCCCGCGGACGCGCCGGTGCGATCGATTACAACGTCACGGAGAGCACGGTCCGCCTCACCGGCGATGCGTGGCTGTCGGACGGCCAGAACGAGATCCGCGGCAACACGCTCGTGTACGACATCGGGCGCGAGCGCGTGCAGGCGAACCCCGACGAGAAGGACCCCGGCGGCGTGCGCATCACGATCAATCCGCCGAAGAAGCCGGCGGCCGCCGCGCCGCGGGCGACGCCGGAACAGGCTCCGACGCCGGCGGGACAGGACCAGGGTTCATGAGCCGCCTGCGCGCGGAGGCACTCGGCAAGAGCTACCGGTCGCGCCAGGTCGTCAAGAACCTGTCGCTGGAGGTCGCCTCCGGCGAAGTCGTGGGCCTGCTCGGGCCCAATGGAGCCGGCAAGACGACGGCGTTCTACATGATCTCGGGGCTGGTGCCCTGCGACGAAGGCCGCATCCACCTCGACGACGTCGATCTCACCCGCCTGCCGATGTACCGCCGCGCACAGCTCGGCTTAGGCTACCTGCCGCAGGAAGCCTCGGTGTTCCGCAAGCTCTCGGTCGAGGACAACATCCTCGCGATCCTCGAGACTCGCGACGACCTCGACGACGAGGCCGCGCGCAATGCGGCGCTGCAGGCGCTGCTCGACGAGTTGCACATCGCCCACATCCGCGGCAGCAGCGGCATGAGCCTGTCGGGCGGCGAACGTCGCCGGGTCGAGATCGCGCGCGCGCTCGCCGCGGAACCGCGCTTCATCCTGCTCGACGAGCCGTTCGCGGGCGTCGACCCGATCTCCGTGATCGACATCCAGCGCATCATCCGCCACCTGAGTTCGCGCAACATCGGCGTGCTGATTACCGACCACAACGTGCGCGAGACCCTCGGTATCTGCGGACGTGCGTATATCGTCAGCGCCGGAAGTGTGATCGCGTCCGGATCGGCGGAAGAGATTCTTGCCAATCCTCAGGTGCGTGAGGTCTACTTGGGACAGGATTTCCGACTCTGATATCCGTCGGGCCCGCGGCCCGCGCCAGACTGTCCCTACATGCTCAAGCCGGCCCTGCAACTCAAGCTCGGTCAGCAGCTTACGATGACGCCGCAGCTGCAGCAGGCGATCAAGCTGCTGCAGCTTCCCGTGCTCGAACTCCAGGCCCAGGTGCAGGAAGCGCTCGAGACGAACGTCATGCTCGAGCAGGACGAAGAGGAGACGATCGACCTCGCCTCGCTCGACCCTGCGGTGCCGGCGGGGGAGACGGACGGCGAGACGTCCGACGGCGAAGTCGCGACCGAGCCGGAAGACGTCGCCCACGACGAAGTCGTGGTCGAGATGGAGGATCCGTGGGCCGAGTCCTCGACGCCCTCCGGCGACGGCGCCCGCTCGGACGACGACGACCGCCCGCTCGAGTTCTCCGACGACCGCGGCAACGACCTGCACCAGCACCTCGTCTGGCAGCTCGAGGTGAGCCGCCTGGACCCGCGCCAGGTCTGGATCGGCGAGGGCATCGTCGACGCGTTGAACGACGACGGGTACCTCACGGACTCGTGTGCGGAGATCGCGCGCGGCTTGAGCGTGGACCTCCCGGTCGCGGAGTCGGACGTCGAGGAAGTGCTCGCGTTCGTGCAGACGCTCGATCCGGCCGGCGTCGGCGCGCGCACGCTCGGCGAATGCCTCGCGATCCAGCTCGCCCAGCTCGACGAGGACACTCCCGGTCGCGGCGTCGCACTCGCGATCGCGCGCGACCACCTCCAGGCGGTCGCGGACAAGGATCTCGGGCTGCTGCGGCGCCAGCTCGGCGTCGACGAGGACGCACTGCAGGTGGCGCTGGCGCTGGTGCGCGCCTGTCACCCGCGCCCCGGCTCCGCGTTCGCAGGCGCCCAGCCCGAGTACGTCGTGCCCGACGTCTTCGTGCGGCGCACGGAACAGGGCTGGTCGGTCGAACTCAACTCGGGCTCGGTGCCGCGCCTCAAGGTGAACCAGGGATATGCCGGGCTGGTCGCGCGCTCGGCCGATTACGCGTCGCTGCGCGCACAGTTGCAGGAGGCGCGCTGGCTGATCCGCAGCCTCGAGATCCGCAACGAGACGCTGCTCAAGGTTGCCCGCTCGATCGTGCAGCGCCAGGCGGCATTCCTCGAGCGCGGCGACGAGGCGATGCAGCCGATGATCCTGCGTGACGTCGCGGCGGCCGTCGGCATGCACGAGTCGACCATTTCCCGCGTGACGACCGGCAAGTACATGCACACGCCGCGCGGCATCTTCGAGTTCCGCTACTTTTTCTCGAGCCACGTGTCCGGTGCGGACGGCGAGGACGTCTCGTCCGTCGCGATCCGGGCGCGGCTCCGCAAGCTGATCGGCGAGGAACTGCCGGACCGGCCATTGAGCGACGCACAGCTCGCCACGATCCTCGCCGGCGAGGGCGTCAAGGTGGCGCGGCGGACCGTGGCCAAGTACCGCGAGGCACTCGGGCTCGCTTCATCGAGCGAGAGGAGGCAGGCGGCGGCCGCACGCGCCCGGGCTTGAGCAGGAAGGCGCCGATTTGCGCCGTCGCAGGGAACCGCGCCCGGCGCCGGCCATCGAAACAGTCAAGAGAGCAAGGGTTCCTACAGGAGGACCGGATGATGCAAGTCAACCTCAGCGGCCATCACGTCGATGTCACCCCCGCCCTGCGGACCTATGTCGAAAAGAAGCTGGCCCGGATCCTCCGGCACAGCGATCGCGTCATCGACGTCCACTGCACCCTGACGGTGGAGAAGTTGAGGCACCAGGCCGAGTCGACCGTGCGGCTCGCCGGCACGAGCATCCATGCGGCTGCCGTCCACGAGGACATGTACGCGGCCATCGACCTCCTCACCGACAAGCTCGACGAGCAGGTCCGGCGTTACAAGGAAAAGATGCGCGACCCGCAGGCCGCCCGGCACCGGCACGGCACCGAACTGTCGCCCTGAGAGTCCGGCACGCGAAGCGTGACCGCCGCCGCGCCGGGGCCTAAGCTGCGGGCTCCGGTGTCGCCTTCCGCTCATCGATGCGCCTGATCCTGGTCAGTGGCCTTTCGGGCTCCGGCAAGAGCGTCGCGCTCGACATGCTGGAAGACCTCGATTTCTACTGCGTCGACAACATCCCCGCCGGCCTGCTGCCCGGCTTCATCGAGTACACCGTCCGCACCAGCGAGACCGCCTATGCGCAGACGGCAGTCGGGCTCGACGTCCGCAACCGGCCGGAAGACCTGGCCGAGGTGCCGCACCTGATCAGCACGCTGCGCAGCAGCGGCACGCGTTGCGAGATGCTGTTCCTCAGGGCCGAGAAACCGGTGCTGCTGAAGCGGTTCAGCGAGACCCGGCGGCGGCACCCGCTGAGTCGCGCGGGCATGGGGCTGCTCGAGGCGCTGGATCAGGAGGAGCGCCTGCTGGCGCCCCTCGCGAACGCGGCGGACCTGACGGTCGACACCTCGCGACTGTCGGTGCACGAGCTGCGCGAACTGATACGGGAACGCGTCGTCGAACGCCGTGGCAGCGGCCCGTCGCTGCTGTTCCAGTCGTTCGCGTACCGGCACGGCGTTCCCGACGACGCCGATTTCGTGTTCGACGCGCGCGCGCTGCCGAATCCGTACTGGGACCCTGCGCTGCGCGAGCTCACGGGCCGCGACGAGGCGGTGGCGCGATTTCTCGATCGCGAGGCGGAAGTCTCGCGCTTCTTCGAGGACCTGCGTGATTTCGTCGAACGCTGGCTGCCGTCGCTCGTGCGATCGAACCGCAGCTACCTCACGGTCGCGGTCGGCTGCACCGGCGGGCAGCACCGCTCCGTGTACCTCGCCGAACGCCTCGCGGCGCATTTCCGCGGCACCGAAGGCCGCGCCCTCGTGCGCCACCGCGACCTGGAGAGCCGGCGTCACGAGTAGCCGATGTCTGGTGGCGAGTGGCGAGTGGCGAGTGACGGGTGACGGGTGAGCAGTGCCGAGTCGCTGGTGCGTGGTGGCTCTGCACCAGCCACTGGACACTCGTCACTTCCTATACGATGCGGCCCCATGAGCGCGGACCTCGAGCCCGACACGCAGCCGCCACCGACCTCTCCGCAACGCGGACGAGCGCGCGTCGCGCAACCCTCGCACCTCGAAGCGCTCCGGCGCGCACTCGACCAGGGCACGATGCGCCAGGTGCACCGACAGGTGAACTCGATGCACCCGGCGGAGATCGCGTCGCTGCTCGAATCCCTGCCGCCCGCGCAGCGTGAAGTCGTCTGGGACCTCGTCGATCCCGAGCTCGAAGGCGACGTGCTGGTCGAGCTCAACGAGGAAGTCCGCGCCGGCCTGATCCGCGAAATGGACACCGAGGATCTCGTCGCCGCGGCCGAGGGCCTCGAGGTGGACGACCTCGCCGACCTGCTGCGGGACCTGCCCGCGGCCGTCAACCAGCAGGTGCTGCGGTCGATGGACTCGCAGGACCGCGACCGGCTGAACGCCGTGATGGGCTTCGAGGAGGACACGGCCGGTGGCCTGATGAACACCGACACCGTGAGCGTGCGCCCGGACGTGACGCTCGAGACGGTGCTGCGCTACCTGCGGATGCGGGGTGAGATCCCGGAGCGCACCGACGCGCTGTTCGTCGTCAACCGTCGCGACCGCTACCTCGGCGTGCTGCACGTGACGCGGCTGCTCACGGAAGACCCGGAGCGCACCGTCGGCGAGGTCATGGACACCGGGGTCGCCGGCATCCCGCCCGCGACGGCCGCGACCGACGTCGCGAGCCTGTTCCAGGATCGGGACCTGGTTTCTGCGGCGGTCGTCGCGCCCGACGACGGGCGGCTGCTTGGGCGCATCACCATCGACGACGTCGTCGACGTGATCCGCGAGGAGGCGGAGCGCTCGGTGATGAGCATGGCCGGCCTCGACGAGGACGCGGACATGTTCGCAGCGGTCGTGCCGAGCGCACGCCGTCGTGGCGTCTGGCTCGGCATCAACCTGGTGACGGCGTTCCTCGCCGCGTGGGTCGTCGGCCTGTTCGAGGCGACCATTCAGCAGATCGTCGCGCTCGCGGTGCTGATGCCGATCGTCGCCAGCATGGGCGGCGTCGCAGCGACGCAGACGCTCACGCTGATCGTGCGCGGGCTCGCACTCGGCCAGATCGAGCGCGCCAACGCGCGCTGGCTGCTGGCGAAGGAAGTGTCTGTCGCCATGCTGAACGGGCTCGCCTGGGCGACGGTCGTCGCGCTGGTCGCGTTCGCCTGGTTCCGCAACGGCCGCATTTCCGCGGTGATCTTCGCGGCGATGGTCGTGAACCTGCTCGCCGCCGCGCTGGCCGGGGTGGCCGTGCCGCTCGGCCTGAAGCGCTTCGGCGTCGACCCCGCCGTGGCCGGAGGCGTCATCGTGACGACCGTGACCGACGTGATCGGTTTTGCGTCGCTGCTCGGCCTGGGGACGCTGCTGCTCAGGTGAGCGCGGTCGCTGTCGTGCTCGCCCACGGCGCGAGGTGGGGCTCGATCTCGGCGCGTTGTGCCTGCGCGTCGGCGTAGCCGAGTTCCATGAGTTCGCAGGTGTACGCGCGCTCGAACAGCAGGTAGCTCACGAGCAGGCCGCCGCGGGCCTCGTATGCACCGATCGTCCGCAGCAGCATGCGCAGGCTCCTCGGCAGCGCGTTCTGGTGACGCCGGGCGATCGTCGTCGGATCGACGCTCGGCTGGATCACGTTCGCGCGGATCGGCCGGTGCCCGGTCTGGCCCGGGATCTCGAGCAGGCGGTTGATCTGGCGCAGGCGCTCGAGGTCGATCGACAGGCCGTCGGTGAACAGCGAATCGAGCACGAAGCCGAGCAGGTGCCCGGGACTCGGCGAGGCCTGCGCCCCGGCCAGTGTCGGCGGCGTCGCCGCGGGCGCGCCCCGCGTGCCGATCACGAGCACGCGATTGGCCCCGAGATGGATCGCCGGGCTCAACGGGGCGAGCTGGCGCATCGCGCCGTCGCCGTAGTTCTCACCGTCCACGGTCGCCGCGGGGAAAAGGAACGGGATCGCGGAACTCGCCATCAGCACGTCCACGTCGATCTCGTGGCGACGTCCCGCGCGATGCACCCGGTTCCACGACTCGATGTCCGGGTCGCCGTTGAAGAACGCGACGGCCTGTCCGGTCGTATAGCTGGTCGTGGCGACGGCGAGCGCATGCAGGTGGCCCGCCTCGAGTGCTGCGGGGATCCGCTCGACCGGGATCGTGCGGGTCAACAGGTCGCGCAACGGCGACGTGTCGAGCAGGGAACGCGGCGGCTTCACCAGCAAGCCGGCCGTCATCAGCGACACGATCCAATGGAGGCCCGACAGGAACATCGTCAACGCATCCGCACGCACGACCTGCTCGACATGAAAGTTCGACCAGACCTGCTCGAGAACCCGCACGCCGTCGCGGAACGTCTGCGCGCGGGCGGCCAGCGCGGCCGCATTGAGCGCGCCGGCGGACGTGCCGACGAGTACCTCGAACGGGCACGGCGCATCGGGCGGCAGCCACTCGGACAGCGCCTTGAGCACTCCGACCTGGTAACCCGCCCGGGCACCGCCGCCGGAGAGCACCAGCGCGTCGCGGTCGTCGAAAAAAACGTAGTTGGTCGCGTCGTTGGACTTGGCGGACGGCGGGCTGGCCACGCCTGCGGGCGACGGCGTCGACATCGACAAGGAACCTCGCTCGCTGACACGGCACTGGCTGGGGATTAGTATGGCATGGCACCGCACCGGGCCGACCGGCCCGACTCCCCGCTCCGGAGAATTCACCGTGATCCGAGTTGTGACGCATTCCAGGGTTTCCACGATCCACCCCGCCATCGACGCGGTCCTGCTGCCGGCCCGCCACCATCGCGCGTGGCGGGGCCTGCTGCTGGGCTCGCTGCTGGCACTCGCCTCGCTCGCACTCGGTTCGCGCGCGGTACACGCCGATCCCGCGGCGACGGTGCAGGCCGGCGATGCCGCGCCCGCGTTCAAGCTGCAGGACCAGGCCGGCAAGTGGCATTCGCTCGCCGACTACAAGGGCAAGTGGGTGGCGCTGTACTTCTACCCCAAGGACGACACGCCGGGCTGCACGACGCAGGCCTGCAGCTTCCGCGACAACGTGTTCGCGTTCGACAAGGAAGGCGCCGTGATCCTCGGGATCAGCGTCGACGACGTGGCGTCGCACAAGGCCTTCGCCGAGAAGCACGGCCTGCCGTTCACGATCCTGGCCGATCCCGACAAGGCCGTCTCGCAACGTTACGGCGTGCTCAAGACCTACATGGGCGTCATGGAGATGGCCCGTCGCGACACGTTCATCATCGACCCGCAGGGTCGCGTCGCGAAGCACTATGAGTCCGTCGAGCCGGAAGGCCACTCCGCCGTCGTGCTGGCCGACATCCGGACACTGAAGGCGCAGAGCCGCTAGCCGCGACGAGGCGCAGATCGCTCAACCGCGTCGCAGCGTGAACTCGATCGGCACGCGCACCCAGGCAGCGCGCGGCTGCCCGCCGTCGCTGTACGGGCGGAACATCGCGTGCAGCACCGCTTCGCGCGCGGCTGCATCCAGTCGCGCCGAACCGCTGGACTGTGCGACTTCCACCGTCGCGGGCTTACCGTCCGCCGCGACGAGTACGCGCAACGTCACCACGCCCTGCTCTCGCAGCCGCTTCGACGCGGGCGGATAGCGCGGCGACGGCGCGACGAGATACTCGACACTGGCGGCATCGACTTCGGGCGCGACGGCGCCCGGTGCATCGGTCGTCGCGGCCGGGGCGGGCACCGCGAGCGGCAACGTGATCGCTAGACTGGACGCCGGCGCAGGCACGGATTCGGGCAGCGGCAGCTCGGGCGCGGCGACGTCGGGTGCCGCGACCTCGAACGTCACGTCCGGCATCGGTACGGCCGCCGTGTCCGGCCCGGCGATCAGCCACACCTCGACGGCGCGGTCCGCCTCGAGCATCGCGCGCAAAGGTGGCATCGCCATCAGTCCGCCCAGCACGGCCGCATGCAACCCGACGACGAGGACCGCGGCCACGGGCCGTGCGGGATCGCGCATCGAACCCACCCGCGAACGATGCCCGGACGCGCCCGGCGGGGCGGGCGCCGGCGACATGAAAGCCGAGTGCAAGCTGGGAACCTGATGACCGTGGAACAGTGACGAGTTCAAATGTTAATGGTTCTTATTCGCATCGTCAACCGTACATGCCTCCGCGTTCGCCGGCAGTTCAACGATTCAGGCTTTCAAGGCCTTGATGGCATCGTCGAGGCCGTGCAGCGTCAGCGGGAACATGCGTTCACCGACCAGCTGGCGCGCGATGCCGATGGACTGCACGTGGTCCCAGCGATCCTCGGGCTCCGGATTGAGCCACGCATGTCGCTGGAAGCGCTGCGTGATGCGCTGGAGCCACACGGAACCGGCCTCGTCGTTCCAGTGCTCGATGCTGCCGCCGGGCTGCATGATCTCGTACGGGCTCATGCTGGCATCGCCGATGAAGACGATGCGGTAGTCCGGCGGGTACTTGCGCACGATGTCGAGCACGGGCGTGCGTTCGCCGTGCCGGCGCCGGCTGTCCTTCCACACCGACTCGTAGACGAAGTTGTGGAAGTAGAAATATTCGAGGTGCTTGAACTCGCTGCGCGCAGCCGAGAACAGTTCCTCGCAGATGCGCACGTGCGCTTCCATCGAACCGCCCACGTCGAAGAACAGCAGCAGCTTGAGCGCGTTGTGGCGCTCGGGCTGGAACTTGAGGTCGAGCAGGCCGGCGTTGCGCGCCGTCGCCGCGATGGTGCCGTCGATGTCGAACTGGTCGGCCGCGCCCTCGCGCGCGAACCGGCGGAGCTTGCGCAGCGCGACCTTGATGTTCCGCGTGCCGAGCTCGACCTGGTCGTCGAGGTTGCGGTAGTCGCGGCGCTCCCACACCTTCACCGCCCGGTGCTGGCCGCTCGCGCCACCGATGCGGATGCCCTCGGGGTTGTAGCCGCCGTTCCCGAACGGCGACGTGCCGGCCGTGCCGATCCACTTGCTGCCGCCCTCGTGCCGGCCCTTCTGCTGCTCGAGCCGCTGCTTGAGCGTCTCCATGAGCTTGTCCCAGCCGCCGAGCGCCTCGATCTGCGCCATCTCCTCGGGCGTGAAATGACGCTGCGCCATGAGCTTGAGCCAGTCGGCCGGCAGTTCCTTCTGCAGCACCTCGAACGCCTGCTCGACGCCCTTGAAGTGCTGCGCGAACGCCTTGTCGAAGCGGTCGAAGTGTTTTTCGTCCTTGACCAGCGCCGCGCGCGCGAGGAAGTAGAAGTCCTCGACGCTGTAGCGCGCCACGCGGGCCTCGAGCGCCTCGAGCAGCGTCAGGTACTCCGTCACGGACGCCGGAACGCCCGCCTCGCGCAGCGTGTAGAAGAACCGCGTCAGCATGCCTGCCTCACTCGAGCGTTCACGGCGCCCCGGGCTGGAATATCCGAAGCGAGGCTACATGCGAGGCGCGCCATGCCGGCCACTCGACGGAGGTTACTGCCGCGACTGCCTGCGCTGCAGGAAGATCAACTGCTCGAACAGGTGCACGTCCTGCTCGTTCTTGAGCAGCGCACCGTAGAGCGGCGGGAGGCTCTTGTGCGGGTCGTCCGTCCGCAGCGCTTCCGGCGCGATGTCTTCCGCGAGCAGCAGCTTGAGCCAGTCGAGCAGCTCCGAGGTGGACGGCTTCTTCTTGAGGCCGGGCACGTCGCGCAGCTGGTAGAACGCGTTCAGCGCCTCCGCCAGCAGCTCGCGCTTGAGCTCGGGGTAGTGCACGCCCACGATGCGCGTCATCGTCTGCTGGTCCGGGAAGCGGATGAAGTGGAAGAAGCAGCGGCGCAGGAACGCGTCGGGCAGCTCCTTCTCGTTGTTGCTCGTGATGATGACGACCGGACGGTGCGTGGCCTGCACGAGCTCGCGCGTCTCGTGCACGTAGAATTCCATGCGGTCGAGCTCGAGCAGCAGGTCGTTCGGGAATTCGATGTCGGCCTTGTCGATCTCGTCGATCAGCAGCACCGACTGTTGTTCGCTGCGGAACGCCTCCCAGAGCTGCCCCGGGATGATGTAGTTGCGGATGTCGTGGACTTTCGCCTCGCCGAGCTGCGAGTCGCGCAGTCGCGAGACGGCGTCGTACTCGTACAGGCCGTGCTGCGCCTTCGTCGTCGACTTGACGTGCCAGCGATAGAGCGGCTTGTCGAGCGAGCGGGCGATCTCCTCGGCGAGCTGGGTCTTCCCGGTGCCGGGCTCGCCCTTGACCAGCAGGGGCCGCGCGAGCGTGACGGCGGCGTTGACCGCCATCATCAGGTCCTCGGTCGCGAC
>CAVQQX010000125.1:0-34454 GCA_963714645.1 uncultured Gammaproteobacteria bacterium | reverse complement strand
TTGTTTCTGTCTGCTGCTGGCTGGCCGCTTCGTTCAGTCGTATGCCCGACGCAGCAGCAACAGCGCCCGCGAGCCAGGCGGCGCCGTCTCTGTGTCCTCGAGTTCCCCGCGGTCCACCTTTATGAACTCGGCCGGCGCGAGATGGGGAAAGGCCGAGGTCCCGCGCCCGAGCGCCGCGCCTCTATAGCTCAATTCGAGCCGGCGTTTCAAACTTCCGGGCAGCGCAACGGGTGCAATTTTTCCACGCACGGAGGACAGCTGCGGCCGCCGGAAGGACGCACGACGCCACCGTTTCGGTCCATTCCGCTATCCCTTGCGGGCATCCGGAGTTAGATTCGCGCCATGCCCCCGCCCCGGCCACAGCGGCGCTGGACTCGCTGGCTGCCAGCGCTGTACCTGGCATTCGGCCTCGCGTGGATCCTGGCCTCCGACCAGGTCGTAGGCTGGCTCTTTGCCGACAGACCTCACCTGCTGCTCGTCGCAAGCACGCTCAAGGGCTTCGCGTTCGTCGCGCTGACCGCGCTCATGCTGGCCGTCTGGTGGCGCGCCGAGCAGCGTCACGGGGCCACCCAGATCGCGAGCGCCGAGGCGCGAGCCGACCTCGCGACCCGGCGCATGGCCTGGATGAGCCGGCACGCCCATGACGTGATCCTGCTGCTCGACGACACCGGGCGCATCCTCGACTGCAACGAGCGCGCGGAACAGGTCTACGGTTACGCCCGCGACGACCTGCTGGCGATGCGGATCTTCGACCTCCGCAACTCCACGGACGTGTCGTTCGGGGAAGAGCAGTTCAAGACCCTGGTGGAGCGCGGCGGCCTGGTCTACCACACGCAGCACCGTCGCCGCGACGGCAGCATCTTCCCGGTCGAGGTCAGCGCGAGCGTCGTGGATTTCCAGGAGCGACGTTACGTGCAGAGCATCGGCCGCGACCAGTCGGAGCTCGTCGCGGCGCGCCTGCGCACGGAGCGGCAGCGTGACCTCTACGACATGCTCTCGCGCTGCAACCACGTGGTGGCGCGGGTCCACGACCGCGCGTCGCTGTTTACGCACATCACGCGGCTCGCGGTGGAGCACGGCCATTTCCTCTTTGCCTGGCTCGCGGAGCTGCAGGACGACGGCAGCGTGCGCAAGGCCGCCTCGTTCGGTCGCGACGGCGGCTATGTCGATCAGCTCCGGGTGAGCGCGCGTCACGACGATCCCGAGGGCCGCGGGCCCACGGGACGCTGCCTGCGCAACGGCGTCACCGTCGTCGTCAACCGCTTCCTCGACGATCCGACGACCAGCCCCTGGCACGCGATCGCGGCGCGTGTCGGCGTGCGCAGCGTCGCGGCAGTGCCGATCCGCCTGCGGGGCGAGGTCGTGGCTGCGCTCGTGGTGTACAACAGCGAAGTCGACTTCTTCGACACGGACGTCGTCCCCACGCTCGAGGAGCTCTGCGCGGAAATCGGCTTCGGGCTCGAGGCCCTGGAGGTGCGTCGCGAACTTTACGAGAGCCGCAACCTGCTGCAGACGGTGATCGACGCGAGCGGCACGCCGATACAAGTATTCGACCGCGAGGGGCGCGCACTGCTGATGAACGAAGCCGGCGCCAGGGTGATGGGCGCGCCGCGGGCCGAGGTCATCGGGCAGCGCCGGCGCGGAATGTCGGAAGCCGATGCACTGGCGCACCGGGCCTCGGACCTGCGCGTGTTCGAGACCGGCGAGACGCTGTACGTGGAGGAAACCGTCGGCTCCGGCGAGGCCCAGCGCGTGTTCCTGTCGGTCAAGTTCCCGTTGCGGGACCTGCAGGGCCGGATTCATGCCGTGGGCGGAGTCTCGACCGACATCACCGAGCAGCGGCGTTCGCGCCTCGAGATCGTGGAGAACAACCTGCGCCTCGAGCAAACGGTCGCGCAACGCACCCGCGAGCTGGTGGAAGCCCGCGATCGCGCCGAGCAGGCCGATCGTGCCAAGACCGCGTTCCTGTCCACGATCTCGCACGAGCTGCGCACGCCGCTCAACTCGATTCTCGGCTTCACCGACATCGTGCTGCAGGAATTCACCGGACCGCTCAACGAGGAGCAGCGCCGCCAGCTCTCGATCGTGCACGACTCGGCGAAGATGCTGCTCGACCTGATCAACGAGATCCTCGACCTCTCGCGGATCGAGGCCGGACGGCTGCAGTTCAGCATCGAGCCCTTCGACGTCGCCGACCTGCTGCGGCGCCGCGTCGATGCGCTCGCCTCGCAGGCGGCCGGCAAGGGCCTGCAGCTCGTGTGCGACGTCGATCCGCGAGTCCGGTCCATGACGAGCGACGCAAAACGCGTCGCGCAGATCGTCTCCAACCTGCTGTCGAACGCGGTCAAGTTCACGCCTTCCGGGACGGTCACGCTGCGCGCGCGGCTGCACGAAGACCGTGTGCGGATCAGCGTTCGCGACACGGGCCCCGGCATCGCACCCGAGGACATGGCGCGCCTCTTCCGCCCGTTCATGCAGGGCGGCGACACGCATGCGCACCACGGCGAAGGTACGGGGCTGGGACTCGTCATCTCGCGTCATCTCGCGCGCGCCCTCGGCGGCGACATCGAAGTCACCAGCGCACCCGGTCTCGGCGCGACGTTCACCGTCGAGCTGCCGCTCGAGACGGAAGAACGCCTGGACCCGACCGGCGACTCGGGTCTGTTCAAGCGACTGACGATCGCACGCTGAGCGCGACCGGCCGCTTGGCAACCGGCGTGCCGACCCGTAGGCTGCGGCGCTTCCGCAGCCACCCGCACCGAGACCCTGCATGCTGCCCGACGACCCGCGCCGCCCCGGCCCCCTGCCCGCCCTGATCTTCAGTTCGCGCTGGCTGCAGTTGCCGCTGTACCTCGGGCTCATCGTGGCCCAGGGTGTCTACGTCTTCCTGTTCCTGAAGGAGCTCTGGCACCTGATCCACGAGGCGCCGACGCTGACGGAGCAGTCGATCATGCTGATCGTGCTCGGCCTCATCGACGTCGTGATGATCTCGAACCTGCTCGTCATGGTGATCGTGGGCGGCTACGAGACCTTCGTGTCGCGCCTGAACCTCGAGCACCACCCGGACCAGCCGGAGTGGCTGAGCCACGTCAACGCGAGCGTGCTCAAGGTGAAGCTCGCGATGGCGATCATCGGCATCAGCTCGATCCACCTGCTCAAGACGTTCATCGAAGCCGGCATGATCGACGGCCTGCCGCTCTGCGGCAGCGTCGCCGCCGCCGAGGCGGCGCGGGCGCTCGCGGCGGCGGGATCGTCCGCCAAGAGTTGCACGACCGTGACCGAGGCCGGCGTGATGTGGCAGACGATCATCCACAGCGTGTTCATCCTGTCCGCGCTCGGCATCGCCTGGACCGATCGCATCATGACGCTCGGAGGCCGGCCCGCGGTCGCGCACCGCTGAACTGCCGAGCGGGAAGGCCGATCGTTGGTCGAGCCGCTCGCCTGCTTCGTCGCGATTGCCGCGACGTTCGCACTGAACCTGAGCGGGCGGCCCGCAGACTCACCCCAGCCGGCCGTAAGCCGCGAACTTCTCGCGCACGCGCCGCAGCTCGTCGTCCCCGAGCAGCTTGGGTTCGAGCCCCGCGGCGCGCAGCTCGAGCCACTGGCCGGCGAGGTTCTCGACCTCGAGCGCCACCGACCGAGCGACGTCGAGCGTCGGTCCGACCGCGACGACCCCGTGGTTCGCGAGCAGCGTTGCGCGCCGTGCTTCGAGCCCCGTCACCGCCATCGATGCCAGTTCCCCGGTGCCGAACGTCGCGTAAGGCATGCAGCGAATCGCGCCCCCGGCCACCGCGATCATGTAGTGAAACGGCGGGATGCCGAGGCCCGCACAGGCGAGCGCCGTGGCCCGCGGGCTGTGGGTATGGACGATCGCCCCGACGTCGGGGCGTGCGGCGTAGATCGCGGCATGCATGCGCCACTCGGACGAAGGTCGCGGTCCCGTCGCCGCAGGCCCGTCGACCAGGTCGAGTTCGACGATGTGCGCCGCCGTCATGCCGGCGTACGGCACGCCCGCGGCGGTGATTGCGAAGCGTCCGGGCGCGGTCCGGCAGGAAACGTTGCCGGACTTGTTCGGCACCAGGCCGGCAGCGTCGAGCGCGCGTGCGGTCGCGACGATGGCCGCAGGGCCCGGCTGGATTTCCACGGCATCCTCGCAAGGAACTCGGGCACTGGCCCCTGCGACCGGGAGCAGGCCCTCGCCCATTTCGCGCGTGGCGCCACCCTGACGCGGATCGCGCTCCGGATACAGCGCGAGCAGTCCCTCGCGACTCGCGACGGCAATGCCACGTTCGGTCACGAGCCCGCTCAGCAGCCGGGCCGGCGTGACGTCGAAGCCGGGATTCGCCGCGCCGCTGCCGGGCGCCGTCACCTGGACCTCCACCACGCGGCCGTCGCCCGCCAGCCCGCGCACGTGCGTGACTTCGCGCGGCCCGCGGTCCTCGATCGGGATGTCCCGCACGCCGTCGGCGAGGGTCCAGTCGATGGTCGATGCCGGCAGCGCGGCATAGAACGGGACGCCGTTGTCGTGCGCGGCCAGCGCCTTGAGGTAGGTGCCGATCTTGTTGGCGACGTCACCGGTCGCCGTCGTGCGATCGCTGCCCACGAGGCACAGGTCCACGGCACCGTGCTGCATCAGGTGGCCGCCCGCGTTGTCCGCGATCACCGTGCACGGCACGCCGTGCGCGCCGAGCTCGAACGCAGTCAGCAGCGCCCCCTGCCCGCGCGGCCGCGTCTCGTCGACATAGACGTGCACGGCGACACCGGCGTCGTGTGCGGCATAGACGGGCGCGAGCGCCGTTCCCCAGTCCACGCACGCGAGCCAGCCGGCGTTGCAGTGCGTCAGCACGTTGACGGGCCCGCCGGACTTCCGCTGAGCGATGCGCTCGATCAGGGCCCGACCGTGGCGGCCGATCGCGGCGCAGGCGGCGACGTCCTCCTCGGCGATCGCCGCCGCTTCCGCGTAGGCACGCTCGCGACGGCCGGCGATCCCGGTGCCCGCCACCGCGAGCCGCATGCGTTCGAGTGCCCAGCGCAGGTTGACGGCGGTCGGACGCGTCGCGGCGAGCCGCTCGAGCGCCGCGGCGAGCGAACGGTCGGTCGCGTCGTCGCGCAGCGCGAGCGCGACACCGTAGGCGGCCGTGACGCCGATCAGCGGCGCGCCGCGGACGACCATCGCGCAGATGGCCTCCGCGGCGTCCGCGACGGATGCGAGCGTGCGCAACTCGAATTCGAACGGCAGCCGGGTCTGGTCGATCACCGCCACGTCGCCGGCCGGATTGGCCAGGAAGATCGTCCGGTACGGTCGCCCGCCGACGCGCATGGAGCGGTCTCAACCGCCGCGCAACACGCGCCCGGCGACCGCGTCGAGCCGGGCGAGCAACGCCGGGTCGCGCGCCGCGACCGGCGTCAGGATCGCGGCGTCGAGGGCGCAGTCGGAGCCGGCGGGACACGGCGGGTGCTCGGCGGGAAACTCGCGCGCCAGCCGCGTGAAGAGTCGCTGCGCCCTGTGCGAGTTGTCGCGCAGCACGGTGAGCAGGCTCGTCACGTCGACCGGACCGTGCGTGTCGTGCCAGCCGTCGTAGTCGGTCACCATCGCGACGACCGCGTACGCGATCTCGGCTTCGCGCGCCAGTTTCGCCTCGGGCATCGAGGTCATGTGCACGACGTCGTAACCGAGCCCGCGGTATGTCAACGATTCGGCCCGGGTCGAGAACTGCGGCCCCTCCATGCACACCGCGGTGCCGCCGCGTCGATGCGCGATGCCTTCGGCCTGCGCGGCACGCGCGACCAGTTCCACGAGCGCCGGCCCCACCGGGGTCGCGAACGAGACGTGCGCCACGCAGCCGCGTCCGAAGAACGAATTGTCGCGACGCAAGGTGCGATCGACGAAATCGTCGACCAGCACGAAGGTCCCCGGAGTCAGTTCCTCGCGATACGACCCGCAGGCCGAGAACGACACGAGGTCGGTCACGCCGAGGCGTTTCAGCGCGTCGACGTTTGCCCGGTAGTTGATCTCGCCCGGCGGGATCGCGTGGTCGCGGCCGTGCCGTGGCAGGAAGACCACCCGGGTCGGGCCCACGCGGCCGGTCCGCACCAGGTCGGAAGGCTCGCCCCAGGGGGTCGCGACGCGGTGCTCGCGGACGTCCTCGAGACCAGGGAGGTCGTAGACACCTGAGCCGCCAATGATCCCGAGCACCGCCTGCACCATCGCGATATCCCGTCGACGCGAGGCCGGCAGACTAACCGAGACGTGGCCGTACCGGCAGTGCGGGGACCCGCAGCCGCCGGGGGCGCGCTTGACCCTCGCGCGCGAAGCCCGGGGCAGCGCCGCACGGACGCAAGCACGCGAACCCGGCGCTGCGCCTCCCCGCAGGGAAACTCAGCACCGGATGGCAGGCGCTCAGGAGCTGGAGTTGAGCGAGACGCCGTACGGCTGTCCGGACGTGCCGGCCTTCCGGCCCTGCCTCCCGACACCGCGAGGCGCACTGACCTGGCCGATGGCGCGTGCTTGGGCTTGCGCCACATTCGTTGACACCGCCCAGAGTTCAGTCCGCGGCATTGCCGTGCTCCCCGTGACTCCGGTACCGAAGCGTCAAGTCCGTCGGCGGTAC
The DNA here is from genome assembly GCA_963714645.1 of uncultured Gammaproteobacteria bacterium. Classification (GTDB taxonomy): domain Bacteria; phylum Pseudomonadota; class Gammaproteobacteria; order Steroidobacterales; family Steroidobacteraceae; genus RPQJ01. Next base: position 27,843 of record CAVQQX010000125.1, on the reverse strand, counting down.
GCCTTGCGTCTGCGGCCCGGGCCTTGCATCGACCGATCTTGACACAGAAGGAACTGGAAAAGGATCTGGAAAGTGGATTGTGCGCCGCTAACGCAGCGTCCCTGAGACTCTATCCAGCGCCGCGAGAATACGATCGTGGAGTGAGTCACCCTGATTCTGCGCGGCGGTCAGCGCCGTGGTATGTGCCGCGCACAGGTTCTCGGCATCCCGCCAGCCTGCGGCGAGTTCCGCGGCCCATTCCCGGAATTCCTGACCAGCACCCTTCCGCTTTTCCAGTGCCTGGCGCAGTGTGGGATGGAAAAACAGGAGGTCCCGGAATCCCAGCACCCGCATCGGCAGCGGCAGGCGGACATACATCAACGTGTCATCGACGTGAATCGTCCGCGATGCGCGATGCAGCACAAGCACCGAGGAAAAATGCACGTTCTCGTTTGCCGAAATGAAATCGACGCCACGCGGCACCGAGAACTCGAAGTCCTCCGCGAACATCCTGTGCAGAGGCGTCTGCTCCGTGCGAAGCTTCTGCCACGGAAGATCGGGAAACCGCGCCAGGTGCCGGGCCGTGCCGTAGAGCCTGGCCTCGGGATACCGTTGGTGCATCGCGCGCACATGAACGGTGTGAAACGGATGGAGGTTGAGTATCGCCTCGACGTCCTTGCCGCCATTGGTCAGTGCGTCGACATCGCGCTGCACTGCACCGCTCAGCGCGTAGGAATCGAGAAACACGAAGCTGCCATTGGCACGCCGCACGAGCGAGCATTGGGTGCCGACATCCACGAGTCCGCCGATCTTGAATGATCCGCGGATGTTCAGGAAGTCGTCCGCGACTCTGAGCATCGAGGTCCGCAAATGAGCCTCCTCAGTTCCCCTGCTGTAGCACTCCCGTTCCCCTGGTGACTATGGGTTCACGGGATACGCCCACTGCGAGCAGGCGAACAACAGGGATTGTCGAATCACCTCGGCTCCCTGAGCAGAGGCATGGACAGCGTACTCCGCGGGCCTGCTGATTGGCGTCGGGGGGGTGTCACCGTGGCGTCGATCGCTGCCGCAGCGAGCCCAGCGTCGCGCACTTGCCACGTTGGCCGCCCGCGCCGCTGGTATTGGTTCGTTGCGGTTCGCGGGCTATTGCGCGCAATTCACGCGTCCGCTGTCGGACGTCGGCGAGGAGGTGCTTGGCCAGATCCTTCTCGTGCCCCGCCACTGCAACTCTTCGGGCAATCTCTACGACTGGTACGTGCGCGTGCGCGCTGAAATCGTAGAGGACATCCGGCCGATCACCGCCAGAGGAGCTTCGCCGCCGACGCGGCCGAACGACGGGTAGTGGCGGTCGCCGAGGGACGTGAAGCCGGGACGATTAGCGCCTTGACTGCAGAACTTGCGAGCCGCGGCTGTGCGCAGCGAACGTCGACTCGGTCAGCATCGAGGCGGAGTTCCTGTTCGACGGCACTCTGGCGCAGGCGCGCGTTGGGGTAGCATCGTGCCGACGCCGGGTCGCGCGGGCGCGGCAGGGACGGATGTATACATGGTGGCGCATTTCGACCCGATTGCGACGGTCCGCACGCGCTCCCGGACACCTTTTCGGAGATGGGCCCGATGCTTCGCGGTCGTCACGATGGCGGTATTCGTATTGCGTACCGCCCGGGCGGAGGACGCGATCGAGACGACGGTCGAACGGTCGGGGCGACTGCTCGTCGTCCGGTCCACGTTCGACACGGCTGCACCGGCGACCACGTGCTATGAAGTGCTCGCGGACTTCGACCGGCTGGCGGAGTTCGTGCCCGGCCTGCGCGCGAGCCGCATCGTGAGCCCGCCCGGTGCGCCGCTGGTCCTGCACCAGGTCGGGGTCGCGAGCGCAGGCTTCGTCAAGGTGACGCTCGACGTGACCCTCGACGTCACCGCGGACCCGCCGCGGCAGCTGCAGTTCGCGCGCGTCGCAGGCAACCTCAAGCAGATGCGGGGCCGCTGGACCGTCGGGGGCGATGCCGGCCATTGCACGGTCGACTACCACGCCGAAATAGAGCCCGCCTTCTGGATGCCGCCGCTGGTCGGCCCGCTGCTGATGCGCAACCAGGTCGAGAAACAGATGGAAGGACTGGTGGCGGAAATGACCCGGCGCGCGGCCGGCGCAAACGGGACGGACGAACCGTGAGTCGTCGTCCGCGGTTGCTCGTGGTGTGGCACACCATGACCGGAGGCACGCACCAGATGGTCCAGGCGGCATTGCGGGGCGCCGCGACCGAGCCGGGTGTCGAGGTGTCGCACCGGCGCGCACCGGAGGCTACTGGCGAGGACGTGCTCGAGGCCGACGGCTACCTGTTCGCGACGCCGGAGAACCTCGCCTCCATGAGCGGGCTCATGAAGGACTTCTTCGATCGCACTTATTACGCGGCGTACGAGCGGATCGCCGGGCGACCCTACGCGGCGATGATCTGCGCCGGCAGCGACGGACAGGGTGCGGCGCGCCAGCTCGAGCGCATCGCGCGCGGCTGGCGGCTCGCACCGATGGCGCCTCCGCTGATCGTGATCACGCACGCCCAGACCCCGCAACGGATCCTGCGCGAGAAGCGCATCGACGCCGTCGACCTCGCGCGCTGCGAAGAACTCGGCGCGGCGCTCGCCGCAGGACTCGCGCTCGGCATCTTCTGAGTTCCGTCGCGTGTCACGGCGTGTGCCGGCCGCGCGACCAGCGCGCGAATTGTGCGATCCTCGCGCATCGGCTTCGACACCGCTGTGCGGACCGAACGACGAATGAGACGGATCGGGGAGGCGCATCGATGAAGGCGCTCGGCGCGTTCGTGCACGCGATCGACGGCCTGAACGAATGGGTCGGGCGGGCGGTCGCCTGGCTCACCGCGGGGTGCGTGCTCACGTGCTTCGCGGTGGTCGTTCTGCGCTATTTCTTCGACACGGGCTACCCGTGGCTGCAGGAACTCTACGTCTGGCAGCACGCCGCGGTGTTTCTCGCGGGCGCCGGCTACACGATGCTGCATCGCGGTCACGTCAACGTCGACGTGGTCTACGGCCGCCTGGGCGCGCGGGCGCGCGCCTGGGTCGACGTCGGCGGCACGCTGCTCTTCCTGTTCCCGTGGCTCGCGGTGCTCGCGCTCACCTCGGCGCCGTTCGTGCTCGAGTCGTGGCGCATCCGCGAGATCTCGAGCACGGCGGACGGCATGCCGGCCGTGTACCTGCTCAAATCGCTGCTGTGGGTGTTCTGCGGGCTGGTGTTCCTGCAGGGACTCGCGCTGCTCGTGCGGCGCGGCCTGTTCCTCGCCGGACGACCGCTCCACGACCACGCCGAAGACCCCGTGACCGATGAACGCGCCTGACCTGCCGCGCACCGGGGAACCGCCTCGATGACTCCGGTACTCGTGGGCGAACTGCTCGCGGTTGCGATGTTCCTCGGCACGATCGCCGCGATCGCGGCCGGCTACCCGGTCGCGTTCACGCTGGCCGGCGTCGGCCTCGCATTCGCCGGGCTCGGCATGCTGTGCGGCGTCTTCGACGCCGCGATCCTGTCCGCGCTGGTCGGCCGCTACTACGGCACGATGACCAACGAGACGCTCGTCGCGGTGCCGCTGTTCGTCTTCATGGGCGTGATGCTCGAGCGCTCGAAGATCGCCGAGGCGCTGCTCACGACGATGGGGGAGCTCTTCGGCTCGTTGCGCGGCGGACTCGGCTATTCCGTCGTGATCGTCGGCGCGCTGCTCGCGGCTTCGACGGGCATCGTCGGCGCGACCGTGGTGACGATGGGCCTGCTCTCGCTGCCCGCCATGATGCGCGCGGGCTACGACCCGAAGCTCGCTGCGGGCGCGATCTGCGCGGCCGGAACGCTCGGACAGATCATCCCGCCGTCGACCGTGCTGATCTTCGTCGGTGACATCCTGCAGGGCGCGAACCAGCGCGCACAGCTCGAGCTCGGCAACCTCTCGCCCGAACCGATCTCAGTCGGCCAGCTCTTCGCCGGCGCGATGCTGCCCGGCCTCACGCTGGTCGTGCTCTACCTCCTCTGGATCCTCGCCAAGTCCATCTTCGACCCGAAGTCGTGCCCGCCGCTGCAGATGACCGCGCAGCACCGGGCCGGGCTGGGCGGTCGCGTGCTGGGCGCGCTGCTGCCCCCGCTGCTGCTGATCCTCGCGGTCCTGGGTTCCATCCTCGCGGGCATCGCGACGCCGACCGAGTCGGCCTCCGTGGGCGCCGTGGGAGCCATGCTGCTTTCGGGCGTGAAGAACCGCTTCGAGTTCCGGGTGCTGCAGGAAGTGATGCGCTCGACGCTCTCGATCACGTCGATGGTGTTCGTGATCCTGCTGGGGGCGAGCGTCTTCAGCCTCGTGTTCCGCGGGCTTGGGGGCGAGAACCTCGTGCACCAGGCGCTCGCTGCGCTGCCCGGCGGCGCGTTCTCGGCGGTCCTCGCGGTGATGCTGGTGATCTTCGTGCTCGGCTTCTTCCTCGACACGTTCGAGATCATCTTCATCGTGGTGCCGATCGCCGCGCCCGCGCTGATCAAGATGGGGGTCGACCCGGTCTGGCTCGGCGTGATGATCGGCATCAACCTGCAGACGAGCTTCATGACGCCGCCATTCGGCTTCGCTCTCTTCTACCTGCGTGGCGTGGCGGGCAGGCTGGTGCGCACGATCGACATCTACCGCGGCATCGTGCCGTTCGTGGTGCTGCAGCTGCTCGCGCTGGTGCTGATGTGGTCCGTGCCGGCGCTCGCGACCTACCTGCCCAGGCGGCTGTTCGCGCCGAGCGCGCCGGGCTACGCACCCGACCCGCGACCGCCGTCCGGCGCGCCGGAAGTCGCGCGGGGTTCACCGGCGGGCGACGACTTCAGCGACCTGTTCGAGACGCCCGCACCCGGCCGCAACGAACCCTTCCAGGACGACCTGCGCGACCTCCACGACGAGTGACGCGTGCCTGCGCCTGCTCGCCGCGCGACGCGGGCCCGGGTCACTTGCGCCTGAGCCCGAACTCGAACGGCAGTCGCCGCGCATTGATGAAGGCCTGCTCGCCAACGCGGGTCCACGGCATCACGTCCTTCCGGAACGCGAGGAAGTCCTCGATGATCCGCCGCACGACGTGGTTCGGGGACGTGTCGGCGTCGTAGAGGTCGTTCAGGACCTCGCTCGATTTCTCGCCGCACGCGAGCAGCACGTCTCGCGGGAGCGGCCGCACGATCACACCGTGCTGTTTCACGAGCGTGCGCAGGGCCGGGCCCGAACGCGCGTTGTATTCCGCCATGATGTCGCCCACGGCGAGATTGGCGGCGGCGCGGACGATTTCCTGCAGGTCGCGCGGCAGCGAGGCCCAGGCGCGTTCGTTGACCGTGAGCTGCAGCATGGGCCCCGGCTCGTGGTAGCCGTGCGCATAGTAATAGCGGCAGACCTGGTAGAAGCCGAGCGCGAGGTCGTTGTACGGACCGATCCACTCGGCCCCGTCGATCGCGCCCGACTGCAGCGCGGGAAAGATCTCGCCGCCGGGCAGTGACACGGGCGTGACGCCGAGCTTCTGCAGCACGCGGCCCTGGTTGCCCGGCGTCCGGAACTTGAGCCCGCGCAGGTCGTCGAGCGAACGGATCTCCTTGCGGAACCAGCCGAACATCTGCGTACTCGTGCTGCCGGCCGCGAACGCGCGCACCCCGAACGGCGCGTAGAGCTCGTCCCAGAGCTTCTGCCCGTTGCCGTACCTGAGCCACGCTTCCATCTCGTCCGTGGTCAGGCCGAACGGGAAGCAGGTGAAGAACGCGCAGCCTTCGGACTTGCCGAGGTGGTAGTACGACGCGTCGTGCGCCATCTGTGCCGTGCCGTTCGCGACCGCACCGAAGCACTCGAGCGCGGGCACCAGCTCGCCCGCGGCATACACCTTGACGCGCAGGCGCCCGTCGCTCATCCGCGTGATGTTCTCGGCCAGGCGCTCCGCGCCGGTGCCGAGCCCCGGCAGCCCCTTGGGCCAGCTCGTGACCATGCGCCACTCGAGGGTGCCCTTCGAGATCGCAGGCGCGGAGATCGCGGCGCCCGCGCCGAGCGCGGCAGCCTTGAGCAGGGAGCGACGGTTCAAGGGTCGGGACCTCGGTCGGCAGCCGCCGGAGCGGCAACGCGTCGGAAGCGTACCGGGTGACGGGCCGATCCGAAACCGGTGCCCGTCCGATTGCGCAAGTGGCACGGCCGGACCCGGCGCCGGCACAGCTTGACAGCGGGCGCGTTCGGCCGTCCCATGCCCAGCAGATGAACCAGGCCATCGACACGACGGCCGGCGCGCCGCACCAGCTGAGCCGAACGCTGCTGCCGCGTCACATCACGATGATCACGCTCGGCGGCGTCATCGGCGCCGGGCTGTTCGTCGGCAGCAGTGCGGCCATCGCCGCGGCGGGGCCTGCCGCGCTCGTCTCCTACGCCATCGCCGGCACCATCGTCTTCGTGGTGATGCGGATGCTCGGGGAGATGGCGCTCGCCCACCCCCACATCCGGTCGTTCTCCGAGTTCTCGCGCGCAGGGCTCGGCGACCTCGGCGGCTTCGTCGCCGGATGGCTCTACTGGTACTTCTGGATCGTGGTCGTGCCGATCGAGGCCATCGCGGGAGCGCAGATCCTCCAGGCGTGGTTTGCACTGCCGGTCTGGCAGATCGGGCTCGTGCTGATGGCCGGCATGACGGCCGTGAACCTGCTCTCGGCCCGCTCGTACGGCGAGTTCGAGTTCTGGTTCTCGTCGATCAAGGTCGCCGCGATCGTCGCCTTCATCCTGGTCGCGGGCGCGTACGTGTTCGGTTTCACGGCGCCGGGCGGCGCCACATGGTCGACCATGACTGCGCACGGCGGCTTTGCGCCCAGGGGCTGGGTTCCCGTGCTCGCCGCCGTCACGACCGTGTTTTTCTCGATGGTGGGCCCGGAGATCACCACGGTGGCCGCGGCCGAGTCGCGCGACCCGGAGAAGGCCGTCGTGCGAATGGCGACGTCGATCTCGTGGCGCATCCTGTTCTTCTACGTGGTGTCGCTCGCCCTGATCGTCGGCGTCGTGCCGTGGCCGCGGATCCAGCCGGGCGAGTCGCCGTTCACGCTCGCGCTGAACACGATGGGCTTCGGCTGGGGCAGCGCCGTCATGAGCTTCGTCATCCTCACCGCGGTGCTGTCGTGCCTCAACTCCGCGGTCTACGTATGCTCGCGCGTGCTGCACGTGCTGGCCGACCGCGGCGACGCGCCGCGCTGGCTCGTCGAGGTGAACACGCGGCGCGTGCCGGCGCGGTCGATCCTGCTGGGCTCGCTCGTGGGTGTCGCGGGTGTCGCGCTCGCGATCGTATCGCCGCAGCGGGTGTTCGCGTTCCTCGTCAGCACGTCGGGCACGACGATCGTGTTCGTGTACCTGATGACCGCGGTGGCGCAGGTCCGACTGCGGCGGCGACACCCGGAGACCGAGTCGAAGCCCGTGCGCGTCTGGCTCTTCCCGTGGCTCAGCTACGCGACGATCGCCGCCATGATCGCGGTGCTGGTCGCGATGGCGGTGACACCGGGGCTCGCGAGCCAGCTCTACTTCAGCCTGCTGGCGCTCGTCGTCGCGATCGCCGCGTACGCCCTGCGCCACCGGTCCCGAGGCGCCTGATCCGATCGCCGGTGCCCGCGCTGCGACGCCGGGATTCTATGGTAGCCGCCGGCCTGATGTACCGTGCGCATGCCTCGTGGCGGGGGACCTGGTCGTGCGCCGCGCCGAGATCCGCTTCGCCGACCTGCACATCTTCGAGTACTGGCGCCTGCGCTCGCGACCGGCCCTGCTGCTCGGCATGGACGTCCTGGGCGCACTCGACGCGCTCGTCATCGACTACCGGCGCAAGGAACTGCAGGTCCGCACGCGTCGCTGACCTGCGCCTCGTTTCGCTATGATCGCCGGATGAAGCTGCGGCGTACCTGGACCTTCGCCGTCGTCGCCGGCAGCCTGCTGGCGGCGCCCGTGCACGCCGCAGACCCGCCCGCGCCGCCGCCCGTGGCCCGCGCGGAATCGGCGTTCCTCGACTACCTCGATGCCGTCGGCGCCGTCGGCTACCTGGAATCCGGCGGCGCCGCCCGGTACGACGGTCGCGACGCCGCGGCCTGGCAGTCGATGCGCGAGTCCCGGCTGCGCACGTTGCAGACGGACCTTCGCGCGCTCGAGGGCAAGACACTCGACGCGGCCTCACAGGCTGCGGCCGCCGCGATGGGACGTTCGCTCGCGGCGCTCGACGCCGACTCGACGACCGCCGGAGCACGCGACTTCACCTGCGCGGATGCGCAACGCCGCAACCTCGATGCCGCGGCGTTGCGCTCGGCGCTCGTGGCCTGTTTCGTCGAGTATGGCAACCACCTGCGCTACGACGGCGCGACGATCGATCGCGCCACGGCGTTGCAGTTGCTGCACGTGGTCGACGACCCCGCGCGCCGTCGCGCGATTTTCGCCGCGTTCACGCCGCTGTGGACGGCCGTGAACGGCCGCAACGAATCCGGGAGCCCCTGGCGACGGATGATCGCCGCGACGGTGCGCGAGACGGCCGGCACGGGAACGGAGATCGACGCGGCCGCGCGCGCCGTCGGCGCTGACACGGCGACCGTCGAACGCTGGCTGGTACGGATCCTCGAGGCCTGGCGCGACGCCAACCCGGCCGACCCGATCGAGCCCTGGGATTTCCGCTACGTCCATGGCACGGCCAACCGCGAGCTGCAGGCGAAGATCCCGGTGGAGGCGCTGCTGCCGATCAACCGTCGCTTCTATGCAGAGCTCGGCGCGGACCTCGCAGCGCTCGGTGTCGTCTACGACCTGGCGCCGCGACCGGACAAGTCGCCGCTCGCGTACTCCGATTTTCTGCGTCGCGGCCGCGAAGTCGCCGGCACCTGGCGCCGGCCGTTGGCGCGCGTGCTGGGGACTTATCCGGAAGGCGGCCTCTTCGCCCTCAACGAGCTCGTGCACGAGAACGGCCACGCGGTGCACGTGAGCGCCATCCACACGCGGCCCGCCTACATGGACTGGCCCGACACTCTTTTGACGGAGGCGTTCGCGGACGTGCCCGCGTGGAGCGTGCACGAACCGTCCTGGCAGCGGCGCTACCTCGGCGTCGCGCTGGACGAAGCGGTCTCGATGCGCGCGCTGTTCGCGAACGTGATGCTAGACGTCGCGTGGTCCCTGTTCGAGCTGCGCCTGCTCAGGGACCCGGCCGCGGATCCGAATACGACGTGGAGCGGGATCACGCATCGCTACCTGCGCATCGTGCCGCACCCCGAGCTGCCTTGGTGGGCGATGCGCGTGCAGCTCGCCGGCAACCCGGGCTACATGGTCAACTACGGGCTCGGCGCGGTGCTGACGGCCGAGATCCGCGCGCGCACCGCGCAGGCCATCGGTCCATTCGACGCCGGCAATGCACGCTGGTACGGCTGGCTCGACCAGCAACTGCTGCGCTACGGCTCGGAGCGCGACACCGTGGCATTGATGCGCGGCCTGCTCGGGCGCGGCGTCACACCCGCTGCCCTGCTCGCGGCCATCCGGCGCTGCCGCTCGGCGGACCGTGGCCGTGGCCCGGCCGGCGGCGACTGATGACCACCGGACCCGTGGCTGCCGGGTTGCCGGGCCGAGTTGTGCGATCATCGCGGCCCGGCCTTGCGCTGCGCGGGGAGATGGTGAAGCCCGAGCGAGAAACCGTCCTGCACAGCTGGTGTGCGCAGGCGCAATGGCAGGCCCCGACCGTGGTCGGTGGCGCAGGCGCGTGGCTGCACCTCGAGGACGGTCGACGCGTGCTCGACATGAGCAGCCTCGCCGAGTGCAGCAACCTGGGTCACCAGCATCCGCGCGTCGTCGCCGCGATCAGGGAGCAGGCGGCGCGACTGTGCTTCGTCACCAATGCCTGGGGCGCCGCTGCGCGGGCCGAACTCGCCGAACGGCTGCTCGAACTCGCCGGTTTCGAAGGCGGTCGCGTGTTCTTCACCACCGGCGGCGCCGATGCGAACGAGCACGCCGTCAAGATCGTGCGCCAGGCCCGCGGCCTGCCGCGCGGGCTCGTAGTCGCGCGCGACCGCTCGTATCACGGCTCCACACATCTGGCGATGGCGCTCTCCGGCGACGCGCGCACGCGCGCAATGATCGAACCGGACGCGCTGCACGTGAGCCACGTCGATCCGCCCTACGCGTATCGCTGCCCGTACGGAAGCCGAGACGAAGCGGAGTGCGGCGAACTCGCGGCGGAGGCCATCGCCAGGCGCATCGACCACCACGAGGCCGCCCGGGTCGCAGCCGTGCTCCTCGAGCCCGATGCCGGGTCGAACGGCATCGTCGCACCGGACAGCTACTGGCCAGCCGTGCGCCGCGAGACCCGCGACCGCGGCGTGCCGCTGATCGCGGACGAGGTCATGAGCGGGTTCGGCCGCTGCGGCGAGTGGTTCGCCTGGCAGCGTTACGGCGATGCCGGCCGGCCGGACGCCATGACTCTCGCGAAGGGACTCACGGGCGCGATGCTGCCGCTCGGCGCGGTCGTGATCTCGCACGAGATCGCGCGCCGGCTGGAGAACCAGGTGCTGGTGACGGGGCTCACCTACTGCGGGCATCCGCTCGCCTGCGCGGCCGGCGTCGCGGCGATCGACGCGTATCGCGCCGAGGGGCTGGTCGAGCGCTCGCGGCGACTCGGGCCGACGCTGCGCGCCGGGCTCGAGGCGCTCGCTGCGCGACACGCCGTGATCGGCGACGTGCGCGGCGGGCACGGCCTCTTCGCAGTGGCCGAACTGGTGCGCGATCGCGCGACCCGGGAACCGCTCGCGCCCTGGCCGCAGTTGCCGCCCGCCCTCGCCGCGCTGCTCGCCGCCGCGCAGGCGGAGGGCGTGTCGTTCGGTGCGCGCGGCAATCTCCTGCTGCTCGCGCCGCCCCTGGTGATCGACGAGGCCGAACTCGCGCACGCTCTCGCGCTGCTCGATCGCCTGCTCGCTCGTTTCTTCCCATGAACTCACGACAGCGGGTCGCCCCATGAGTTTTCGACTGACCTACGCGACGATGTTCGACCCTCCCGCAGAGCTCCACGACGGGTTCGAGGCAGCGCTCGCGCGCGTGCGCGCCGGCCTCGGGGGCCGGCACGAGCTGTTTCTCGACGGCAGGGACGCGGCGGCTCGCGCCTATGCCGCGCGCACCAGCCCGATCGACCACGACCTCGCGCTGGGCGAGTTCGCGATCGGGGACATGGCCGACGTCGAGACGGCGATGCAGGCCGCACAACGCGCGTTCCCGGCGTGGCGCGCGACCCCGGACGACGAACGCGCCCGGCTGATGCGTCGCGTCGCGGACCTCATGGAAGCGAGGGTCTACGACATCGCGGCCGCGCTCTCGCTCGAAGTCGGCAAGAACCGCATGGAAGCGCTGGGCGAAGCGCAGGAAACCGTCGACTTCTTCCGGCACTACGCCCAGGACTTCGAGCAGCACCGGGGCTACGAGCACCTGTTGCCGGACGACCCGCTGCCGGACGTCGTTTCGCGCAATCGCAGCGTGATGCGTCCCTACGGCGCGTGGGTCGTGATCGCACCGTTCAACTTCCCGCTCGCGCTCGCCGGAGGTCCGACGGCCGCCGCACTCGTGACCGGCAACACCGTCGTCGTCAAGGGCTCCAGCGACACGCCCTGGGCTGGCCGGCTGCTCGCGGACTGCATTCGCGACGCCGGCCTGCCGGCCGGTGTCTTCAGCTACCTTTCCGGGTCGGGAGGGGAGGTCGGCGAGGCGCTCGCCTCCCATCCTGCGACGGCCGGCATCACCTTCACGGGGTCGGCGACGGTCGGTCGCCACCTGATGTCGAAGATGGTGTCGGGACCGTGGCCGCGGCCGTGCATCGCCGAAATGGGTGGCAAGAATCCCTGCATCGTGACCACGCGCGCCCGCCTCGACGATGCCGCGGCCGGCATCGTCCGCTCGGCCTACGGCCTCGACGGGCAGAAGTGTTCCGCACTCTCGCGGCTCTATGTCGAGGAGCCCGTCGCGGACGCGCTGCTCGAGTGCCTGCGCGCCCAGGTCGAGGCGATCCGCATCGGCGATCCGACCCGGCGCGAGAACTGGCTCGGCACGGTGATCAACGCAGATGCGGCGGCCAACCATGCGCGCTACGTGGCAGACCTGCGCGCAGGCGGTGCCACCTTGATCGCCGGCGGTCGGGACCTGCGGCAAGGCGAGCTCGCGCGCGGTCACTTCGTCGATCCCGTGCTGGCCGAAGCGCCGCCGTCGCACCCGCTCTGGCGGCACGAGATGTTCGTGCCGATCCTGATGGTGCAACGCGTGCGTCACCGCGACGATGCGATGCGGCTCGCCAACGACACCGAGCTCGGGCTCACGGCCGGCTTCTACGGCGCGCCGGACGAGGTGGCCTGGTTCGAGGACAACATCGAGGCCGGCGTGACGTACGCCAATCGCAGGCAGGGCGCGACGACGGGCGCGTGGCCCGGCTACCAGCCGTTCGTCGGCTGGAAGGGCTCCGGGTCGACCGGCAAGGCAGTCGCCTCGTTCTACTACCTGCAGCAGTACCTGCGCGAGCAGTCGCGCACGGTGGTCGGATCGTGAGCGACAAGGTCGCTTCGCTCGCCGAGGCCGTGCGCGAGCACGTCCGCGACGGCGACTGCGTTGCACTCGAGGGCTTCACGCACCTGATCCCGTTCGCGGCCGGTCACGAGCTGATCCGGCAGGGTCGGCGCGACCTGCACCTCGTGCGGATGACGCCCGACCTCGTCTACGACCAGATGATCGGCATGGGATGCGCCCGCCGGCTCACGTTCTCGTGGGGAGGCAATCCCGGCGTCGGCTCGCTGCACCGTCTGCGCGATGCGGTCGAGAGCCGCTGGCCGTCCGCGCTCGAACTCGACGAGCACACGCACGCCGGCATCGCCGCGGCCTACTGCGCGGGCGCCGCGCGGCTGCCGTTCGCGATGCTGCGCGGATACCTGGGCACCGACCTCGCGTCGGCGAACCCGCGCGTCCGCAGCGTCGAATGCCCGTTCACGGGCGAGCGACTCACGGCCGTGCCCGCGCTCAATCCGGACGTCACGATCCTCCATGCCCAGCGCGCCGATCGGGCAGGCAACGTCTCGATCACCGGCATCGTCGGCGCGCAGCGCGAGGCGGGGCTCGCCGCACGGAAGCTGCTGGTCACGGTCGAGGAGATCGTCGACGCGCTGCCGCCTGCGATGAACGGCATCGTTCTGCCCCACTGGACCGTGACCGCCGTCGCGCACTGCCCCGGCGGCGCCTATCCGTCGTACGTGCAGGGGCGCTACGCGCGCGACAACGACTTCTACCTGCGCTGGGACGAGATCGCCCGCGACCGGGGGGCGTTTCGCGAGTGGATGCAGCGCCACGTGCTCGACAGTCGCGATCACGGGGCCTTCCTCGCGAGCCTGGGCGAGGCCGCGTGAACGACTGGACGCGAGACGAGATGATGACGGTCGCGGCGTCGCGCCGGCTCTGGAACGGCTGTGTCTGCTTCGTCGGCATCGGGCTGCCCAGTGCGGCCTGCAACCTCGCGCGGCTGACGCATGCCCCCGAGGTCGTGCTGGTCTACGAGTCCGGCACGATCGGCACCCGCCCCGAGGTGCTGCCGCTCTCGATCGGCGACGGGGAACTTGCGGACACGGCGACCTGCGTGGTGCCGCTGCCCGAGGTGTTCAGCTACCTGCTGCAGGCGGGACGCGTCGACGTGGGATTCCTGGGCGCCGCACAGGTCGATCGCCACGGCAACCTGAACAGCACGGTGATCGGGCCGTACGATGCACCGCGCACGCGGCTGCCCGGCGCGGGCGGCGCGACCGAGATCGCCGCGCACGCACGGGAGACCTGCGTAATGATCAAGGCGAGTCCGCGCAGCCTCGTCGCCGCGCTCGATTTCCGCACCAGCGCGGGTTTCCTTGCCGGCCACGGCGCGCGCGCCCGCAGTGGGATGCGTGGCCGCGGACCGCAGGCCGTCATCACCGACTACGGCGTGCTCACGCCCGCGCCCGGCACCGACGAGCTGCAGTTGAGCGCGCTGTTCGAAGGCGCGAGCCTCGACGAGGCGCGTGCGGCGACGGGCTGGCCGCTCGCCGTCGCGGCGGCCGTGACCGCCGTCGCACCGCCGACCACGCGCGAACTCGAGACCCTGCGCGGACTGCACGCGCGCACGCGCGAGGCGCATCGCCGCCCAGTGCGCATCCCCGCGTAGCGGGACATAACGAGACCAGGAGCCTGCCGTGAGCAACCCCCACCTCCGCACCGAACTGCCCGGGCCCAAGGCGCGCGCCATGCTGGCCCGCGACCTGCCCGTCGCCTCGCCCTCGTACCCGCGCGACTATCCGTTCGTGATGTCGCACGGCAAGGGCACGGAGGTCTGGGACGTCGACGGCAACCGGTTCCTCGACTTCATGTCGGGCATCGCCGTCTGTTCGACCGGCCACGCCCATCCGCGCGTCGTCGGGGCGGTGAAGGCGGCCGCGGACAGGTTCCTGCACATCTCGAGCGACTTCTGGCACGAGAACATGACGGCGCTGTCGGAGCGACTCGCGCAGCACGTGCCGCTCGGCGAGCCCGCGATGAGCTTCCTCTGCCAGTCGGGCACCGAGGCCGTCGAGGGCGCGATCAAACTCGCGCGCTACGTCACCGGCCGGCCGCGTTACCTCGGTTTCCTCGGCAGCTTCCACGGCCGCACCATGGGTTCGCTCGCGTTCACGTCGAGCAAGTACACGCAGCAGAAGGGCTTTGCGCCGGCCATGCCCGGCGTGACGCACGTGCCCTATCCGAACGTCTACCGGCCGCTCTTCGCGGGCGCAGACCAGGGCAGGGCCGTGCTCGACTACATCCGGATGCTGTTCGAACGCAACGTGCCCGCCACGGAGCTCGCGGCGATCCTGATCGAGCCGATCCAGGGCGAAGGCGGCTACCTCGTGCCGCCGGACGGGTTCCTGGCCGGGTTGCGCGCGCTCTGCGACGAGCACGGCATCCTGCTGATCTTCGACGAGGTGCAGTCGGGGGTCGGCCGCACCGGCAGGATGTTCGCGTGCGAGCACTGGGGCGTGCAGCCCGACATCCTCACGAGCGCGAAGGGCCTCGGCTCCGGCATGCCGATCGGCGCGTTCGTCGCGAAGAAGCGGATCATGGAGACTTGGCAGCGCGGCGCACACGGCAACACCTATGGCGGCAATCCGTTGAGCTGTGCGGCCGCGATCGCCACGCTCGACCTCGTCGCCGCCGAATACGCGGCGAACGCGGCGAAGGTCGGGGCGCATTTCATGGAGCGGCTGCGCGGGCTGCAGCGCGACTATCCGTGCATCGGCGACATCCGCGGCCGTGGCCTCATGATCGGGATGGAACTCATCGAGGACGATTCGGATCGCACGCCGGCGCGCGCGCTCGTGGACCGGCTGGTCACGCGCGCGTACCACAACGGGCTGCTGCTGCTCTCGTGCGGCGTGAGCACGCTGCGCTTCATGCCGCCATTGCCGGTGACCCCTGCCGAGATCGACGAAGCCGTGGACCTGCTGCGCGTCGCGCTCGACGAGGCCCTCGGGCAGCGTCCGTCGCGGCCGCAATCGCAGCAGGCATCCGCGTGAGTCCGGCGCGGAGCCGGACGACGCCGTCCGCCGCAGGCACGGCCTGAGGCCGCGGGGCAGCGTGCAGGAACGCAAGGAACTCGGCTTCTGGGTCTGCACTGCGCTCGTCGTCGGCAACACGATCGGCATCGGCATCTTCGTGCTGCCGGCCTCGCTCGCGCCCTACGGCTTCAACGCGATGCTGGGCTGGGCCGTCACCGTCGTCGGCATGACGTGGCTCGCCCGGGTATTCGCGCAGCTTGCACGGGAGTTCCCGACGGCGGACGGACCGCACGTCTATATCGAGCGTACGACCGGCAGCGTGTGCGCATTCATCGCCGTCTGGTGCTACTGGGTCTCGTGCTGGATCACGAATGCGGCGATCGCGATCGGCATCGTGGGTTACATGACCAAGGCGCTGCCCCCGCTCGCGCAGCTGCCGCCCGCGGCGATCGCGCTGGCGATGCTGTGGCTGTTCGTCGCCGTCAACCTGCTCGGCGTCCGCATCGGCGGTCGGGTGCAGGTCGTCACGACCGCGCTCAAGCTGTTGCCGATGCTGTACGTGATCGGCCTCGGCGCCTGGCTGCTGGCGAGTGATCCGGCCGTCTACACGCGCCAGTTGCCGTCCATGCCCATCACCCTGCGCGACCTCATGGCGGCGTCGACGATCGCACTGTTCGCGATGCTGGGAATCGAGTCCGCGGCCGTGCCGTCCGGCCGCGTCCGCGACCCGGCGCGCACCATCCCGCGCGCGACCATGATCGGCACGCTGCTCACGGCCGCGATCTACATCGCTGTCTCGTCGATCGCGCTGTTGCTGATTCCGGCAGACGCGCTCGGGCGATCCTCGGCCCCGTTCTCCGACCTGCTCGACCGTTACGTCGGTGGCGGCAACGGCCAGTGGCTCTCCCTGTTCGTCGTCGTGAGCGGACTCGGCGCACTGAACGGCTGGACGCTGCTGGTGAGCGAGCTCACGGCGTCGCTCGGGCGGCACGGTTACCTGCCGCCCGTGACGCAGAAGCTCAACGCCCGCGGCGCGCCGGTCGTCGGGTTGCTGCTGACCGGCGCCATGGCCACCGTGATGGTGCTGATGAACTACAGCAAGTCGCTGGTCGACGGCTTCACCTTCCTGAGCCAGGTCGTGACGGCCGCCAACCTGCCGCTGTACCTGCTCTGCGCCCTGGCGCTGGTGGTGCTCGGCCGTCGCGGGGCGCGGGGCGCGCCCTCGAGCCTCTACGCGTTCGGTCTGCTGGGGACGGCCTATTCGATCTTCGCGTTCGTGGGGCTCGGCCGCGAACCATTCCTCTGGTCGCTCGCGCTGGGCGCGGCCGGGCTGCCGTTGTACGCCTGGCTGCGCCTGCGGCGCGCGGCACCCGCGCTCGCGCCCGGCACCGAAGAAGGCACCGCCGATGGTTGAACGCCTGGAAGCGCCGCATGACTGTCGTGGTCGCGAGCCGGCCGGAACCACGATTCGGATCGTCGCGCGTGCACTTGCCGGCATGGCGCTGGCGACGGGTGCAACCCTTGCCGCGCAAGACGGCGCGGCGGCGGACGGCGTACCGACAGCCGCGCCGATCCGGGCCCAGGACTACGTCGCCGACGGGCGGCTGCCGCTCGCGTCGATCGACGAGCGGTTCCGGACGCTCGCCCGGGATCACGGCTGGATCGAGGACTCCGTTTACCGTTACGCGCAGGAACCGGATCTTGCCATCACCGCGTGGCGCACCCGCGCCACGGGGCCAGCGCTCTGGGTGCTTTCCGGCATTCATGGCGAGGAGCCGGCCGGGCCGAACGCGATCGCCCGCAACCTCGACAGCCTGGCGCAGCTCGCACGGTCGGGCGTGCCCGTCGTCGTCATCCCGCTCTGCAACCCGCGCGCCTATCGCCAGAACTGGCGCTACCCGAACACCGCCGAGCGCGACTGGCGCAAGGGCGGGTACAGCGTGGGCGATGCCGAGTACCTGCTGCCGGAGCTCGAGCGAGGCTCCGGCCCGCGCGCACCGGCGCCCTCGGGCCCCGAGACCCGGGCCCTCACGCGCTTCGTGCTGAACCTCGCCGGGCAATACCCGCCGCGCCTGGTGCTCGACCTGCACGAGGACGAACTGTCGCAGGAAGGGGGCTACATCTATTCGCAGGGAAGCCGGGCCGGCGGCAACCCGGTCGGCGCGGAGATCGTCCGCCTGCTGCAGGAGACCGGCATACCGCTGCGCCGCGCCGGGAGGACCCGCTTCGGCGAGGCCATCGTCGACGGCGTCATCAGTCGCGACGACCAGGGTCGCCCCATCCGCGACGGCTCGACCGACGAACTGCTCGCAGCCACCGAGGTCTTCATCGACGGCAAGCGGGAACGCGGACCCTCGGCCAAGACCGTGATCGTCGTGGAAACCCCGGCGTTCGCGGGTTCGCGGTTCGACCTGCGGGTCGCCGCGCAAGGCGCGGTCTTGCGGCGCGTCGCCGAGTTGTGGAAGATCAACGAAACGAGCGAATGAGCACTGCCCGGCCGGAGCCGACGACATGAAAGCGCTGACAACTGCACAGTGGCTGGTGCTGATCCGCTTCGGCGTAATGCTTGTCGAGATGGCGCTGATCCGCGCCCACCTCGTACGCGGCCGCTATACCCTCAAGGACACGCTCGCCTCGCTCGGCATGCGCGCCGGGAACTACGCGACCAACATCCTGCTCGCCGGTGCCGTGCTCGCGAGCTTCACGTTCTTCCACGACCGCCGGCTCTTCGACATCCCGCTGGGCTCGCCGTGGGCTTGGGCAGCGATCGTGGTCCTCGACGACTTCGCGTACTACTGGTTCCACCGCTTCAGCCACGAATGCCGGTTCTGGTGGGCGGCGCACGTCAACCACCATTCCTCGCAGGAGTACAACCTGTCGACGGCGATTCGCCAGCCCTGGACCGGCGTCCTGGTGGGCACCTGGGCGCCGTGGTTCGTGCTCACGTGGATCGGGTTCCCGCCCGAGATGATCTTCATCCAGAGCGGGCTCAACCTGCTCTACCAGTTCTGGATTCACACCGAAGCCATCCGCCGAATGCCACCGTGGTTCGAGTACCTGTTCAACACCCCGTCGAACCACCGCGTCCACCATGCATCGAATCCGCGCTACATCGATCGCAACTACGCGGGCATCTTCATGGTGTGGGATCGTATCTTCGGGACGTACGCCCGCGAGATAGACGCCGACCCGCCGCGGTACGGCCTGATCCACAACATCGACACCTACAACCCGATCAGGATCGCGTTCCACGAGTGGCGCGCGATGTTACGTGACCTCGGTCGGGCGCGAACTGCGCGGGAGCTGCTCGGGTACGCGTTCGGGCCCCCGGGGTGGCAACCCGACGGGCGCGGCCCGACCGCGGCAAACGTTCGCGCCGGACTGCTCGCGGACCGCGCGCAAACGACCGCCAGCCACGGGTCAGGCTCGATCGGCGAGCCCGCGCGCTGAGCATCGCGGCGACGAAGGCGCCCACCGGCGTCGCCCGGCGAACGCATGGGCCGCCCGCGATCGAGGCGGGCGACGCGTGCGAGTCGCGGGCCTGTCGATTTATTAGAAGACCGCCGGACGATCAGCCGGTGGCGCCGCTCGCCGGGTCGTCCGTCGTCTTCGTCGGCGCTTCGACCCCTGGCGTCGGCTGGTCCTGGTCGGCGGGAGGAGGGGTTTCCGCGGGAGGCATGCCCGTCGCATCGCCCGGTGACACGGTGGGGTCGGTGCCCGTCGGCGGCGTCGCATCCGTACCGGTGGTCCCGGTCGTGTCGCCATAGGCGCCCGTCGTGTCCGTCCCGGTCGTCGCGTCCGTGCCCGTCGTCGCGGTGGCGTCGGTCCCGGTCGTGGTGTCCGTGGTGTCTTCGGCGGCTTTCTTCGCACAACCGGCCGCGCCCAGCGTGAGGCCCAGCACGGCGGCTGCGAGGACGAGATTCCTGCTGCTCTCCATGATCGATGCTCCGTTTCTATCGTGGTCCGTTCGAAGTCGTGGCCCACGTGGACCGCGCAACCCGAAGCCTCCCCCCGCCCGTCCCGTGCGACGGCCGGACAACGAGCCCAAATCCGGGCAGATTGATCCTACGACGCGACGAACCGTAACGGTGATCCTTGCCGCACAGACGCGCGGGCAGGGCTCGCGCGGCGATCTGGCCCGGCAAATCATCGAGCCGTGGCAAGGCGGGAGCGTGGCGATGCACGTTGCCGCTGTGCGCTTCGCTGTTTTCGCTGTTCAGTCGGCGATTCGACGCGTACGTAGGGATAAACCGCCTGCGCGCGCGTCGTGTGACGGACAGAGATTCGATCGACGGGAGGTCATAGTGCGCGCTCAGGGGCCCGCAGGCCCGCACTCAAGGACGAGGTGAAACATGGATCCAGGTTTTGAAATGCACGCGCCCGCACGCGCTGCGCTCGTCGCCGCGTGCGGCGCCGCATTGATGCTCGCGGCCGGGTGCGCTTCCACGCCGCCTCCGAGCGCGCAGATCCAGTCGGCTGAGCAGGCGATCGCGGGCGCGGAGCGGGCCCAGGCCGCCGAGCATGCGTCGAGCGAGCTGAGCCAGGCCAAGACGAAACTGTCCGCTGCCCGCACCGCCGTACAGAACGAGGACATGGAGCAGGCGGCCCGCCTGGCCGAGGAAGCCAGAGCGGACGCGGAGCTCGCCTCGGCAAGGACCGGGGCGAACAAGGCCCACGCAGCCAATGACGAGATCCGCCGTGCCAACAGTGCGCTGCTCGACGAGATGCAGCGGACGTCCACCGGAGGGACCACGCCATGAAGCGCCTCCAGTCGAGGCTCGTCGCAACTTGCGCGGTGGTGGCGCTCGCCGTCACAGTGCTGGGCCTCGCGGCCTGCGCGCCCGCGCCCGTCGCACCGGAAGGCGCGGCCGAGGCTCGCGCGGAGCTGATGCGGCTGCAATCCGACCCGGCGCTGGCGCCGCTTGCGGAGGACACGATCCGCGACGCCGAGACCGCGGTGCAGCTCGCCGAGCAGGCCGACGCCGAACCCGAGGTTGCAGCGCACCGCGTCTACCTCGCGCAACGTCGCGTCGAGATTGCCCGCGCCACGGCCGAGGCACGCGCCGCGGACCAGCAGCGCCAGGCGCTCGCGTCGCAGCTCGACCAGGCACGGCTCGAGGCGCGGACGCGCGAGGCCGACGCCGCGAAGAGCGAGGTCGCGACGGCACGCATGGAAGCCGACGCCGCCCGGCAGGACGCGGCGAGCGCGCAGGCCCAGAACGTGCAGCTGCAGCAGGAGATCGAGGCAATGCACATGCGCGAGACCGACCGCGGCCTCGTGCTGACGCTCGGCGACGTGCTGTTCGCGACCGGCCGCGCGGACCTCAAGTCGGGCGCGGTGATGGACCTCGACCGGCTCGCGACGTTCATGGGCAGGTATCCGGATCGCTCGATCACGATCGAGGGCCACACGGACAGCGTCGGGAGCGAGGACTACAATCTCGGGCTGTCGCAGCGTCGTGCCGAATCGGTCCGCTCGTACCTGATGCGCCAGGGCGTGGATGCAACGCGCGTGACGACCCACGGCATGGGCGAGAGCGTGCCGGTCGCCCCCAACGACACCGCGAGCGGTCGCCAGCAGAACCGCCGCGTCGAGATCATCGTGAGCAATCCGCCGGCCGCGGCGACGCAGCCCTAGCGGGAAACCTCACGCGGCGGCGTCGGGCTCGACCGGCAGGCGCACGCTTGCCACGAGCCCGCCGCCGCCGTCTCGATTGGCGAGCGTGAGCGACGCCCCGTGGTCGAGGGCGACGCCACGCGCGATCGTGAGCCCGAGACCGACGCCGCCGGTGGTGCGGTTGCGTGAGGGGTCGTTGCGCACGAAAGGCTCGAACACCTTCTCGAGCATGCCGGCGGGAAGGCCCGGGCCGCGGTCAGCCACGTCGACGACGACCGCGCCGGCCTCGCTCCGCATCGTGACGAGCGCGTCCCCGCCGAACTTGAGCGCGTTGTCGACCAAGTTCTGGAACAGCCGCCGCAACGCGACGGGATCGCCAGTCACCGCAACCGACGCCGCGCCTCCAGGTTCGAACGTCACCGCCCTGCCCGTCTCCCGCGCCGCGCCCGCGATGCCCGCCAGCAGCTCGCCCAGCGGCAGCATCACGCGCTCGGGACGCGCGGCGACGCCGCGCGCGTAATCCATCGCCGCCGAGATCATGGCGGTCATCTCGGCGATGTCCGCGTGCACGGGCTCGCGGACTTCGAGCGGCGCGCCCTCGATCCGGAACGCGATTCGCGCGAGCGGCGTTCGCAGGTCGTGCGCGATGGCTGCGACCATGTCGGTGCGTTCCTGGACGTAGGCCGCGATGCGGGCCTGCATTCCGTTCATGGCCTGCGCGGCCCGCCGTAGCTCGACCGGGCCTTCCACCGGAACCGGAGGTGCTCCCGCTTCGCGGCCGATGCGGTCGGCGGCGTCGGCGAAGCGGCGAATCGGCCGCGAAAGCCGGCGTGCGAACAGCCACGCGAGCGGCAGCGGGAGCAGCAGGCTCGTGAAGAACCAGAGGATCGAGCGCCACTGCCACTCGCTCACGAGCGGCCGCGCGGGCGTGTGCACCACGCGCCAGCCGTCGCCGGACGCGAGTCCGGCCACCACCGCGTCGAAGAACAGCGGGTCGCCGCGCCGGCGCACGATGGACCCGCCGTCGGGACGCTCGCGATACGGCCGCCACCAGCGGTCGTCGGGCCGGTAGTACAGCCGCACCTGCGCGGGTTGCACTCCCAGCCGCGCGGACAACTCGCGCGTGAGCGTCGCGTCGTGCGTCATGTCTTCGCCCGCCACGGGCGCGGCAGGCGCACTTCGCGCCGACGGCACCTCCATTTCACCACGGCGCCGCACGCGGTCGGCGCGCTCGAGCCCGGCGAGGGCGTCCGCAATCTCCGACATGCTGACGAACGCCGGCCGTGGCGGCGGCAGCGCGATGACCCAGGCCACGAAGATCAGCTGCGCCAGCAGCAGGCTGCCGGCCAGCAGCAGCAGGGTCTGCGGAAAAATCGACCCCGTGCGCGACAGGGCCATCGGTCAGCCTTCCACCGGCGAGTCGAGCTGGTAGCCCTCCCCGCGCACGGTGCGGATCAGGTCGTCATCGCCGAGCTTCTTGCGCAGGCGGCTGATCGTGACGTCGATCGCCCGGTCGAACAGGTCGCTGTCGGCGCCCTTGGCCGCTTCGATCAACTGGTCGCGCGTCAGCACGCGGCACGGGCGGTCGAGGAACGCGCCGAGCACGCGGAACTCGGCGTCGGTCAGCGCCACGGCGGCACCGCCGTCGCGACGCACGGTGCGGTCGGCGACGTCGAGCGTCCACGCGCCGAACCGCCGTTCGCCGCCGCCACCGGCGCCACTGCGTCGTCGCAGGACGGCGCGCACGCGTGCGAGCAGCTCGCGCGGATTGCAGGGCTTAGCGAGGTAATCGTCGGCGCCGACCTCGAGCCCGACGATCCGGTCGGTGTCCTCGCCCATCGCCGACAGCATGATCACGGCTGGACGCGGTTCGACCCTGAGCCTGCGCAGGACGGAAAGCCCGTCCTCGCCCGGCATCATGAGGTCGAGGATGATGACGTCGTAGCGCGAGGCGGCCAGCCGGCTGTCCATCTCGCGGGCGTCGCGCGCGCCGTCGACTTCCAGGCCGTGGTCGGCCAGGAACTCGCCGATCAGGCGCCGCAGGTCGGCGTCGTCGTCGACGACGAGGATGCGGGGGGCAGGCGTCATTCGTGGCGCAACGCGTCGATCGGGTTGAGCGAGGCCGCGCGGCGCGCCGGGAAATAGCCGAACGCGACGCCGATCGCGGCCGAGAACAGGAATGCAACCAGGTTGATCTGCCAGTCGAATCCGAACGGCAACTGCATGACCGGCGCGAGACCCATTGACGCCGCGAGGGCGATGACCAGTCCCAGTATGCCTCCGAGGCAGGACAGCGCGACGGCCTCGACCAGGAACTGGGTGAGCACCTCGCGACGCACGGCGCCGATCGCGAGGCGGATGCCGATTTCGCGCGTACGCTCGGTGACCGACACCAGCATGATGTTCATGATGCCGATGCCGCCGACGACGAGGCTGACCGCGGCCACGGCTCCGAGCAGCGCGGTCATTGTCTTGCTGGTGCCGGAGACGGCGTCGAGCAGCTGCTTCGAATCGAAGACGTTGAAGTTGTCCTCGGCGCCGGTCGCGAGTTTGCGCCGCTCGCGCAGCAGCGACTTGATGGAATCGCTCACCGCGGTCGTGGAATAGCCGTCCGCCACCGCCACCTGAATCGCGCGGACCTCGCGATTGCCGACGAAGCGGCGCATCACCGTCTTGATCGGCATGACGACCTGGTCGTCGAGGTCCTGGCCGAAGCCGCCGGAACCGCGGCGCGCCATGACGCCGATCACCTCGCACGAGACGTCGCGCACGCGGAATCGCCTGCCGAGCGGATCGCCATCGCGGAACAGGTTCGCGACGATGGTCGTGCCGATCACGCAGACGGCCTTCCCCGCCTTGAGTTCCGTGTCGTTGAACTCGCGGCCGGAATCGAGCCGGATGCCGGTCGCGGCGAAGTAGTCGTTGGTCGTGCCCATCAGCGTGGTCGACCAGTTCTGGCCGCTGTAGATCACGGTCACGGTGGACTGGCTCTGCGGCGCGATGCTGGCCACGCCGGCGACCTGCCCGCGGATGGCCTCGAGGTCCGACTCCTCGAACGACGGTGCGACCGGCCCGCCGCCGCCGCGGCCAAAGCCGGCACCCGGGCGCACGGTCAGCACGTTCGACCCGAGGCTCGCGAGCTGCGCCTGCACGGCCGCCGTCGCGCCGTTGCCGAGCGTGACCATGGTGACGACCGAGGCAACGCCGATGATGATGCCCAGGATCGTCAGGAACGAGCGCAGCAGGTGGCGGCGGATCTCGCGCAAGGCGAGCATCCAGGTGGTGCCGAACATCAGTGCGCTCCCGTCGCGGCCGGGCCCGCCTGTTCCACGCCGTCGACCAGGCCGTCGCGGAAATGCACGCGCGTCCTTGCGTAGGCCGCGATGTCCTGCTCGTGCGTCACCATGAGCACCGTGATGCGGTTGGCGCGATTGAGGCCCGTGAGCAGTTCCATGATCTCGGCAGAGCGCACCGAGTCGAGGTTGCCGGTCGGCTCGTCGGCGAGCAGGACTTCGGGCTCGGTGACGATCGCGCGGGCGATGGCCACCCGCTGCTGCTGGCCGCCGGAGAGCTCGCCCGGCGTGTGGTCGTGCCAGTCCGCGAGCCCGACCTGCTCGAGCGCGCGCAGCGCCCGCTCGTGTCGCACCCGGGTCGGCTCGCGCCGGTACAGCAGCGGCAACTCGACGTTCTCGAGCGCGGTGGTGCGCGCGAGCAGGTTGAAACCCTGGAATACGAAGCCGAGGTAACGCCGCCGGAGCAGCGCGCGCTGGTCCTGGTCGAGACGGCCGACGTCGAACCCCTTGAAGTGGAACGAGCCGGAGCTCGGCACGTCGAGGCAGCCGAGGATGTTCATCGTCGTCGACTTGCCGGAGCCGGACGCTCCCATGATGGCGATGAAATCGCCACGCGCGACGTCGAGGTCGACACCGCGCAGCGCCTGGAACGCCGCCTCGCCCGTACCGTAAGTCTTGGTGACGCCGCGCAGCGCGATCAGCGGTTCGGCGACGTTCACGGCTTGCTCGCGAGCTGGCTGGTCGCGACCTTGAGCCCCGCGCGGACGCCGGCGCCGGCGACGATCGTCGACGTGCCGTCGGACGCTCCGACCGTCACGGCGAGCGGCTGCAGTTCGCCTTCGGCGCCCAGCACGTACAGGGTCTGCTGCGATCCGCGCTTGACCTGCGCGGTTTTCGCCGGGCGCTGGTTCATGCGGCCCGGCGGGCCCGTCATTACCGGGAACGCAGACGTGCGCGACTGTGCGGCCGCATCGCCGGGGCGGAAGCGCAATGCCGCGTTCGGCACGAGCAGCACGTCGTTCGCGGTCTGCGTGACGATCTCCGCCGTCGCCGTCATGCCCGGGCGCAGCTCGAGGTCGGGGTTCTGCACGGACAGCACGGCCGTGTAGGCGACCACCGTCGAGCTGCCGGAGCTGGCCGTGGTGGTCGTCGACGAACCCGAGGAATCGGAATTGGCGCCCACGTCGACGCGCTTGATGGTCGCCCGGAACACCCGCTCCGGAAATGCATCGACGGCGAAGGTGGCCGCCTGGCCGGACTCGACCTGCCCCACGTCGGCCTCGTCGACCTTGACCTCGAGCTTCATCGACGCGAGGTCCTCGGCGATGCGGAACAGGGTGGGCGTGTTGAAGGACGCGGCTACCGTCTGCCCCGGCTCGACCTGGCGCGAGAGCACTACGCCGGTCACGGGGGAGCGGATGGTCGCTTTCTCCAGATTGGTGCGATCCGACGAGAGCTGCGCCTGTGCCGAGGCGACCGCGGCAACCGTCGCCCGTGTGTTGGCGACCGCACGCGCGAGCTCCGCACGTGCCGTGTCGAGTTCGGTCGCCGACGGCACCTTGCCGCCGGAGAGCCGGTGGACTTCCTCGAAGCGCGCGAGGCTGGCACTCGACTGGCGCTGCGTGGCCTCGGCCTGGGCGACGTTGGCCTGGGCCTGCTGCAACGCCGCTTCGCTCCGGGCGATCGTGTCGCGCAGCCGCAGCGGGTCGAGCCGGGCGAGCGGCTGGCCCTTGTCGACCCGGTCGTTGACGTCCACCAGCACGGCTTCGATCAGGCCCGAGAGTTCCGAACCCACGTCGACCTCGTTCGTCGGCGCGAGGTGGCCGGTGGCCGAGATCGTGACCTGGAGGTCGCCGCGCGTGACTTCGGCCGTCGCATACCGCGGTGCTTCGTCGCGGGTCCCCAGCACGAGCGCCACGGCGAGGGCCAGCGCGAGGGCGACCGCCGCGATCCGGATCCAGCGTCCATGCCGCGCCAGGAACCCCGGCGCCTCCACACCCAGAAATTCGTCCACCGAGCTGGCTGGCGTTCGATCGTCCATCAGGGCCTCTTCGTGCCGGTCCCGGGCGGCCATCCGCCGCCCAGGGCCTTGTAGAGTTGTACTGCGCCGGTGCCGCGTGCCGCGCGCGCGGCGAGACGGCCGTCCTGGCTGCTCAGCAGGCTGCGTTCGGCCTCGAGCAGCGACTCGAAGTCGATGAGCCCGGACTGGTAGCGCGTGCGCGCGAGCTCCGCGGAGTTCCGCGCGGCCTCTTCCGCGACCGCGAGCAACGCCTCGCGCTCGCGCGCGGCGGCGATCGCGACCAGCGCGTCGTCGACCTCCTCGAGCGCGCCCAGCACCGTGCCTTCGTAGGTGGCGAGCGCAGCATCGGCCGTAGCGCGTTGCGCGGCCACGCGTGCCCGCAGCTCCCCGCCCTGGAACAAGGGCGCCGTGACGCCGGCCAGCACGCTGCGGGTCGTCGTCGCGCCGAGGTCACCGAAACTCGCGGCGGCCGTGGCAAGCGAGCCCGCGAGCCGCAGGGCGGGGTAGAGGTCGGCCTCGGCCACACCGATGCGCGCGACTTCCGCCGCGAGCGAATGCTCGGCCGCAACCACGTCCGGCCGGCGTCGCAGAAGGTCCGCGGGCACGCCGGTGGCAATGACCTCGGGCGCGACGGGAATGGCCGCGATCGCCTCGAGCTGGTCGGTGACCGCGCCGGGCGGTTCGCCCAGCAGCACGGCGATGCGGTTGACGGCCGCGGTGAAGCTCGCGCGCAGCTCCGGCACCGTGGCCGCCGTCTGCGAGCGCAACACGGTCGCCTGTGCGACGTCCTGCGAACTCACCAGTCCGGCCTGGTTGCGCCAGCGCGCGATCTGCAGCGTCTCGTCCTGGTAACCGAGGCTCTCGCCTGCCACCTGCAACCGCGCCTGGACGCTGCGTGCATCGATGTAGTTGAGCGCCACCTCGGCGGCGATGGATCGGCGCGCATCGGCCACCGATGCCACGGCCTGGCCGACCGCGGCACGGGCGGCCTCGACCGCGCGGCGCGTCCCGCCGAACACGTCGATCTCCCAGGCCGCGTCGAAGCCCGCCTGCCAGATCTCGTCCGTGCCGCCGGACGAGCCACTCGTGCCGCTCGCGCTCGCATCGGCCGATGCACCGACGGTCGGCCAGAACCCGCTGCGAGAACCGCGCCACGTGGCGCGTGCGACGCGCAGGCGCGCTTCGGCCACGGCGAGATCCCGGTTGCGTTCGAGCGCCTGCTGCACCAGGCCTGCCAGCCGCGGATCGTCGAACTGCGACCACCACCGCTCGACAGCAGCGGCCTCGGCCGCGATCGCCTGGCCGGCATAGGCTTGCGGTACCGCAAGCTCCTGGGGCGTCCTGGCGCGATAGTCCGGGCCCACCGCGCAGGCACCGGCCACCA
>CAVQQX010000124.1:0-26865 GCA_963714645.1 uncultured Gammaproteobacteria bacterium | reverse complement strand
CGCAGGCCGCGCTCGTCGTCGCGGGCCCGGGCGGATGGCGCCGTTTCCGTGCCTGGCTGCCCGCGGCGGCCCTGGCGACCGCCGGGGTGTCTGCCGTGGTGTACGCCGCACGAATCGCGTGGACGGCGCGGCCTATCCCGACCGACGTCGGATGGCTGGCCACCGTGCTTGCGGCGGTGCTCGTCCTGTCGAGCTCGCTGGGCGGTCTGCGTCCAGGATCGACCTGGCTCGCACACGTCAGTCTGTACGTCGCCGTCGTCATCGTCGTCTATCTCGACGTGACCGGCGTCCCGCCGCTGTCGACCCGGTTCGAACTGATTGCGCTGACTCTGCTTGCAGGCAGCGTCATGTTGTCCTTCAGGCTGACCGCGCAGCGGCGCTTCCAGCTGACGCCGCTGGACTTCATCATCGTGTTTTTCGCACTGGCGTTGCCGAACCTTCCGGGTTCCGTTGCCGAGCCGCAGGCGCTGGGTGTCGGAGCACTGAAACTGGCCGTGCTGTTCTACGCCGTCGAGCTGCTGATCAGCGAATCGACGGTCAGCCGGCTCGCGCTGCAGTCGACCGCAGTCGCGGTGCTGGCCGTCATCGCCGCGAGGTCGCTGGTGTGAAGTGACACTGTCACCCACGTTGTCATACGACTTTCACGGAGCCTTGCTAGCCTCTTCCGGGCTCCCGCCGATCATCCGACGCCATTGCCGCGAACCTCGCCGGCATTCGAGGTGCTGACCATGACGATCAACCGCTCCACGCGCGGTGTGTTGCCGTTGACGGCCATGTTCCTCGCGGTGGTCGCCACCGGCTGCAGCGGAGCAGACGAACGCAAGGCGCGCTATTACGACAAGGCACAGGCGTTCGTAGCCGAGCGCAACTATGAGAAGGCGCAGCTGGAACTGCGTAATTCGCTGCAGATTGATCCGGACTTCCTGTCCGCAAAGCTGCTGATGGGAAAGGTGGCGGATCGCCTGGGCGACCACCGTCGCGCCCTGCAGATGTACCAGGCGGCACTGGAGCAGGACGCGACCAATGCGACGGCCCGCGCCGGCGTGGCACGAATCTACCTGTTCGCCGGCTTTCCGGAAAAGGCGCTGGAGCTGGTCGAGCCAGGGCTCGCAAAGACTCCGGACGATCCCGGCCTGCTGGTCGTCCGCGGTGCGGCGCACGCCAAGCTCGGGGATCTCGCGGCTGCGGTTGCGGACGCCGAGCGGGCCGTCACGCTCTCGCCCAGACATGACGATGCCATCGCGTTGCTGGCGTCGTTGCAGATGCGCCAGGAACGGCCCGAGGCAGCGCGCAAGCTGCTGGAAGGGGCGATCCAGGCCCTGCCGGAAAGCACGGACCTGCGCTTGATCCTGGCGGACATCTACCGGCAGGCCGGCGACCTGCCCGGTGCCGAGCGAATGATCCGGGAAGTCGTCGCGCTGCAGCCGGACCAGTCGTCGCACCGCTACGCGCTGGCGCGATTTCTCGATGCAAACGGACGCGTCGATGAAGCGGTCGACGTGCTGCGGGACGCCGTGACCCGGATGCCCGACGACATGCAGGCAAAGTCGGCCTTGATCAACCTGCTGGCCGCGCGCAAGTCGCCCGAGGCGGCCGAGAAGGAACTGCTGGCGTTCGTCGGGAAATCACCCAAGGACATGCCGTTGCGCTTGCAGCTCGGCGACTTCTACAACGGCCACGGTCGCGCGGCCGAAGCAGCCGGAGTATATGCCGAGATCGTCAAGCGTGACGGTACCGGTCCGCAGGGGCTGGCGGCACGCAATCGACTGGCCGCCGCCGCGGTCGCGGACAAGCGCATCGACGAAGCATCGCGCCTCGTGTCGGAGATTCTCGCAGAGAACCCGCAGGACAACGACGCGCTGATCCTGCGGGCGCAGATGGCGCTGGATCGGGGCGACACCGCCGCGGCCATCACCGACCTCCGCACGGTCCTGCGCGACCAGCCGAACCTCGTGCCGGTGCAGCGTGCGTTGGCACGTGCGTACCTGCAGTCGAACGACCTCGCGCTGGCGGAGGAAACACTGAAAGGGGCGGTCGAGCAGAATCCGGGCGACCCGCAGTTGCGGGTCGACCTCGCGGCGCTGCTGGTGCGCAACGGACAGACTGACCGCGCCGTACAGACGCTGGAGGACGCGGTCGCCGCGAAGCCGGAGAACCTCGTCGCGCAGGAGCAGTTGTTCCTCCTGTACGCCGCAAGAAAGGACCTGGTCAAGGCGATGGCGACGGCCGGCGCCGTCCGCGCTGCCCGCCCGGACCTGCCGCTGGGCCATTACCTGACCGGACTCGTGCACCGTGCCGCGGGCAGGAATGACGCAGCGGTCGCGTCGTTCGAAGCAGCCTTGAAGTTGCAGCCGAACGCGGCGGAGCCGCTGACGTCGCTCGTCGCGGCTCTCGTCGCGGCGGGTCGCCCGGACGACGCCGAGCGGCGAGTGCGTGGCGTCGTGGCGCAGCAGGCCGGGAACGCGCACGCGCGAAACGTGCTGGGCAACGTGCTGATGCTGCGCAAGCGCTATCCAGATGCAGTGGCCACTTATGGCGAGGCCATCCATCTTGCTTCTTCGTGGTGGGAGCCCTACCGGGGCATGGCGCTCGCGCAGCTGGCTGCCGGGGCTTCAGACGAGGCATTGCAGACACTGGAACGGGGATTCGCGGCCTCCGGCGGTGCGATTGCGTTGGGCCTGGATCTCGCGGCCCTGCAGGAACGCCGCGGCAAACCCGACCAGGCGATTGCGACGTTTGAGGGCCTGCTGAAACGCAGCCCGTCCAACGAACTGCTCGCCAACAACCTGGCGTTCCTGCTCGTCAGCTATCGCAGTGATGCAGCCAGTCTCGAGCGGGCGCGACAGCTCAGCGACAGATTCAAGAATTCGAAGAACCCGGCTTACGTGAACACTGCAGGGTGGGTCTCGTACAAGCTTGGTCGCTACGCCGAAGCGATCCCATTGCTGCAGCGGGCCGCGGAAATGGTCCCCGACTCGCCCGTGATGCGGTATCACCTGGCAATGGCCCAGTACAAGACCGGGCAGGCCGCGGACGCGCAACGCAACCTCGAGGCCGCGTTGCAAACCGGGAGCAGATTCCCCGGCGCCGACGATGCCAAGGCGACCCTCGCGCAATTGAAGCGATCGTAGTGAATACACGCGGTTCCCGCCGCGCGACAAGGTAGGCAGCGCTCATGTCAGCAAGGACAATCTACGGCCTCGTGCTCGGGCTGCTCCTGTCGTGCATCGGCCCCGGCGGCCATGCGGCGACTCTCGTCGACGACGCGACACTGGTCGGATCGGCGTCCGCACCGGTCATTCGGGAATTCCAGATCACGGTGGCGGGATCATACGAACTGCAGGTCGACGACCTCGCGCTGCCGGTTGCGCTGACCTCCCTGCAGTCGGTGATCACGCGCGGTGACGAGCGGGTCGCCACGCTGCAGACACCGGGCACGCTGACGTTCGATGCGACGCCAGGCGCTTATCGGTTGCAGATCGCCGGGACTCCCTCGGCAGCCACGGGGCTCGGTTCCGTGGCCGCCCGCGTCGTACAGCCGGGCGCCGGCACAGTCGTCCTCGACTACTCCGACACGATCATCGGACCCCAGCCACCCGCGCCGCTCGGCCAGACAACCCTGCAGACGCAGGTCACGATCAGCGTCGCGGGCAATCACCGCGTGTCACTGTCGGACCTCTCGCTGCCGGAGTCCTTGTCGACGGCCGACCTGCTGCTGACCCGCGCCGGGGTGCAGTACGCGCGGCTCAGCATCGCCGATCCGACCGCAGACTTCGTCGCGCCGTCCGGGGTCTACGACGTCCTCGTTGCCGCCCAGGCGGGTGCGGCGACGTCCGCCGGCCTGCTCGGCATTCGGATCGTGAATCTGGACACCACGACAGTCGTGTACGAGGCGAGTCACCCGGTCGGGCGGTTGCCGGCCCCGGATGTCGTCTCGCTCCCTGCGACAGCCACGTATCAGCTCGTGGTCCGCGACCTTGAATTCCCGGTGCCACTCGCCTCGGCGGATGCCGCGATCGTCCGCGGCACCGGCGTGCTGGCCACGACGACCGGAGGCACCGGGACGATCAGCTTCGATGCAACGCCGGGCGATGTTCAGATCTATGTGATGCCGCTCGTCGCCACCAGCTCATCGGTCGGTGCGATGGCGACGGATCTCCGGGCAGGAGCCACGCTCGTACGTTCCGGCATTCAGCTGGTGACGCCGCCTGCGACGTCGTCCGAGCCCTCGCTGTACGAAATCACGGTCGAACTCCCCGCCGCCGGCGGGTATCGGGCGACCCTGACGGATTTCGGTTTCCCCGCCGCGCTCACGAACCTCGGCCTTGGCGTCTTCCAGAACGGCGAGGAACTCGGCCGCCGCAACGGTGCGGGTACGCTTGACGTGACGACGGTCGCCGGCCCTGTAAGCGTGCTCGTGTCGGCGACGCCGGGTGCGGCCGCAAGTGGCCTGTACGGGGTGCAGATCGCCGCGGCGTCCGGTGGCGCGCTGCATTTCGAAACCACGCAGGCGGCCGGCGCCGCTTTGCAGAGCCGGCCCATCGACTTCGATACCGCGGCGTCGTTCGACTTCGCGGTCAGCGATCTGCAGTTTCCCGCGCCGTTGACCGAACTTGGGACTGCGCTGACCCGCGGCACGGAGCGGGTGGGTTCCGTGTACGGCGGCGGCAGTTTTTCGTTCGATGCCACTCCGGGCCGCTATTTCCTGAACGTAATCACGCGCGTCAACGATGCCTCCCAGTTCGGGCTGTACGGGCTGCAGATTGCGAGTACCCCGCCGGCACCGACCGTCACACTGACCGCGGATCCGGCGGCGGTCAACTCGGGCGCCAGCACGACACTGACCTGGAGTTCCACAGACGCGGCGAGTTGCGTCGCCTCGGGTTCATGGTCGGGTGCGAAGCCGACCTCGGGTACTCAATCCATGGCGGCACTCACGGTGGCCAGCACCTTCACGCTGACCTGCAGCGGGGCCGGTGGCTCGGCTTCGAAATCGGTGACCGTGGACCTGCGCTCGTCGTCGGGCGGCGGCGGTGGCTCCTCGGGACTGGCAACGCTCTTGACGCTGTGTGGGTTCGCGGCCGCTCGAGCCGGCAAGCCCTGGAGACGGACGGCAGCCCGACACTGAGTGTCGCGCGCGCTGCTGCGACCACGACGTGTTTACCGCCCCGGGCGCGTGCCCGCCGTCTGCACCATCGGCGCCTCGACCAGGTATTGCTCGAGCGCCGCCTTCGGCACGAAGCCGGTCACGACGCGACCGCTCGCAAAGACCAGGCTTGGCGTTCCGCTCACCCAGAACTTGGGCGCGATCGCCGCAATCTGATCCAGAGGCGTGGCGCAGTCCTGACCACTCGCCGGGGCCTGCTGCCGCAGCACCCAGCCCAGCCAGGCCGCGTCGCGGTCGGACGCACACCAGATTTCCTTGGCGCGGGCCGGCGCTGCGGGGTGAAGCTCCGCGATCGGGTACAGGAAGACGTAGACGGTCAGGTCGTCGATGCCGGCGAGTTCCTGTTCGAGCTTGACGCAGAACGGACAATCGGGATCGGCGAAGACCGCCATGCGACGGCTGCCATCGCCCCGCACGCGTTTGATCGCCAGGTCGAACGGCAGATCCTCGAACTCGACGACGCGGTGACGCGCAAGGCTCTCCTGCGTCAGGTTCCGCCTGGTTGCGACGTCGAACAGGTCGCTCTGGAAGCCGATGCGGCCGGCCCCGTCCATGTAGAACACCGTGCCGCCTTCGTCGATGATCTCGTAGAGGCCGCCCGTGATCGGCACGGGCTGCACGCTGCTGACCTTTGCGCCCGGGACGAGCGCCTCGACCCGCCGGGCGTCGAGCGCAGGCGGGGAGTCGTCCGCGAGCGCCCCTTGCGCGGCGATGGCGGCCATCGCCGCGGCGGCGACGGGAGTGGACAGGCGTGTGGCGGTGTTCATTCGGTTTGCGACAACGGGTGACGGCTCTGGAAGGCGCGCAGTGCGCCGATGGCATGGCGAAGTTCGGTCAGTGCGTCGATGAAGTCGATTCGAAACTCGAGCTGTGACTGCAACGTCACGTACTGCCGGCTGGCGAGAAACTTGCGCGCCGCCTGTTCATAGCCCTGCGAAGCCTTGATGACGGCGCGGTCGTGGGCGATCAGGGCCTTCCAGGAACGCTTGGAAAACAGCGGCATCGGCGCAACTCTCTCGACCGTCTGTATTCGTCACTTCATCCGCCACAGCAATGCCTCGAGTTCGATCAGGCTCTTTTCCAGGCGATCGACAGAATCGCAGTATTCCTTCCACGCATTGCGTGCGTCCTCGTCCCCGCGCTCTGCGTCCAGCCGAGCCAGGCGCCTGAAGGCATCCTGGCGTCGACGACTGTCGCGCGCGCGCCGACGATCGATCTCATCGAACTGACGCCAGATCTCGTCGTCAGTGTTCGCCATCTGGTTTCTGATCTGGTGTCCTGCAGACAGATCTGAGGCGCCTCGCGAATGACTAGGCTAGCCGCGCCGCATGACAGATACGTGTAAGCGTGGCAGCCGCGCGAGCGACGCCCCCATGCGGGTCGTCGCTGCGTACGAGTCGGACCAGGAGCGACCATGGCGTCTTCGCGTCACGCTGCGCCCGGCAACGTCGGTGACCGCCGCTCCTCCCTGGAGCTGTCGCGCCAGAGTTCCCGTCACTGGTCACTCACTCCAGGTAGGTGTACCCCACCAGCTCCGCCTCGTAGAAGCGTCGCATCGACTGGGCTTCCGTGAGCGTGATGCGGCCCTCACGCACGGCGCGCTCGCAGTCGCGTGCGAACTGCGCCACCAGCCGCTCGACGTCGTACTGCATATAGCGCAGGACCTCGGCGGCGGAATCGCCCTTGACCGTCTCCTCGATCCACCAGCCGCCTTCGTCGTGCAGCTTGATGTGCACGACGTGCGTGTCGCCGAACAGGTTGTGCAGGTCGCCGAGCGTCTCCTGGTAGGCGCCGACCAGGAACACGGCGATGTAATAAGGCTCGCCGGCGGCCAGCTCGTGCAGCTCGAGCGAGCGCTTGGTCTCGCGCAGGCTCACGAAGTGGTCGATCTTGCCGTCGGAATCGCAGGTGATGTCCGCCAGCACGGCCGTGCGCGACGGCCGCTCGTCCAGCCGGTGCACCGGCATGATCGGGAACAGCTGGTCGATAGCCCAGCTGTCGGGCAGCGACTGGAACACCGAGAGGTTGCAGAAATAGATGTCGCTCAGGATGGTCTCGAGGCCCTCGAGTTCCTCGGGAATCGCCGGCAGCTTGCGGCAGAGGTCGCGGATCTTCGCGCACGTCGCCCAGTAGAGCCGCTCGATCAGGCCCCGCGCCTCGAGCGTCAGGTAACCGACGCTGAACATCTGCAACGCCTGTTCGCGCGCCTGCAGCGCGTCGTGGTAGCACTCCACCAGCCGGCGCTCGGTCACCGACCGGTAGGCGTCGAGCAGGTCCTTGACCGGCTGGGGCATCTCGCGCGTGCCGCGCACCTGCTGCTCGTCGGCCTCGCTCACGCGGAAGCGGTCGAGCCGCGAGCTGCCGAGCACGTCGCAGACCAGCACGCTGTGGTGCGCGCAGGTCGCGCGACCAGACTCGCTGACGATGATCGGGTGATCGATGCCGCGCGCGTTGCAGACGTTCGCGATCCTGTAGACGACGTCGCTCGCGTACTCGGCGAGCGTGTAGTTCATCGACGATTCGTAGTTGGTGCGGCTGCCGTCGTAGTCGACGCCGAGGCCGCCGCCGATGTCGATGTACTGCAGGCCGGCGCCCATCTGCTTCAACTCGGCATAGACGTGCGCCAGCTCGGTGACGGCGTCCTTGACGCGGCGGATGTCCTGCAGCTGGCTGCCCGGGTGGCAGTGCACGAGCTGCAGGCAGTCTTCCATGCCGTGCTCGCGCAGCACGGCGACCAGCTGCAGGATCTCGGTGACGAACAGCCCGAACTTGCTCTTCTCGCCCGCGGATTCGCGCCAGCGCCCGGCGCCCTCGCTCGCGAGCTTGACCCGCACGCCCATGCGCGGGCGGACGTCATATTTCTTCGCGTGCTTCAGGATCAGCGCGAGCTCGTCGAAGTTCTCGACCACCGGGATGATCGTGCGGCCGAGCTTCGCCGCGAGGATCACGGCCTCGATGTAGCTGTCGTCCTTGAACCCGTTGCAGACGATGAGCCGCTCGGACTCGCCCTCGGTCAGCGCCATGACCGCGAGCAGCTCGGGCTTCGAGCCTGCTTCGAGGCCGAAGCCGAACTCGCGGCCGTAGCCGTAGATCTCCTCGACCACGAGCCTCTGCTGGTTCACCTTGATCGGGAACACCGCGCAGTAGCGATTGCGGTATTCGTTCTCGGCGATGGCGGTGGCGAACGCGTCGCGGATCCGCGTCAGGCGATGGCGGAGGATGTCCGAGAACCGCACGACGACGGGCGTCGTGAGGTCTCGCGCCGCGAGCCCGGTGACGACTTCGTGCAGGTCGATCTCGCGCTCGGGGTTCCAGTCCGGACGGACGACGGCGTGCCCCGCCGCGTTGATGCCGAAGTAGCCGTTACCCCAGGCGCCGACGCCGTAGAGGTCCAGTGAGTCCTCGACCTTCCAGGAGCCGGAATAGGCCGGTTTGCGCGCGATGCTGTCCACTGCCTTCGTCGTGCTCCCGTGGCCGGCCGCAGCGAAAAAACGAGGCGCGCAAGATAGAGCATTGGGCCCGACTAGTCACTGCCTCGTGCAACCGGTCGCGCGGGGTCGGAGGACCACTCGCTCCAGCTGCCGGGATAGAGCCGGGCGCCGTGCAGCCCGGCACGCTCCATCGCGACCAGCAGCTGGCACGCCGTCACGCCCGAGCCGCAGTAAGCAATCGCGGCCTCCGGGGCGACGCCGTCCAGCGTCGTTGAGAATTCTTCGCGCAGGCGCGCGGGCGACCGGTAGGTGCCGTCGGCATTCGTCACGCTCGACGCCGGGTGGTTGCGGGCGCCGGGGATGTGGCCGCCTACGCGGTCGATCGGCTCGACTTCGCCGCGGAATCGTTCGGGCGCGCGCGCGTCGAGCACCCGGCGCGTCGGGTCGCGCGCGGCCATTCCCACGTGTGCAGCGTCGACGGCACGGTCCGCATCGAGCTTTCCGTAGAACCTGCCGGCCGGACGCGGCGCCGGCGCGTCCGCGGTGACCGGCAGGCCGAGCGCGAGCCACCGGCGCAGGCCGCCGTCCAGTACGGCGACGTGGGGGTGCCGGAGCCATTGCGACGTCATCCACCAGAAGCGGGCGGCCCACAGTCCGCTCGCGTCGTCGTAGGCGACGACGAGCGAGTCATCGTCGACGCCCCACGAGCGCAGCCGGGCGGCGAACGCGTCGGGCGCCGGGAGCGGGTGACGGCCGCTCGTGGCGGTGGCAGACACCGCGAGGTCGCGATCCATGTCGGCGTGGATCGCGCCGGGCAGGTGGCCCCGCCGCCAGGCCTCGAGCCCGGCTTCCGGCCGGCCGAGCTCATGCCGGCAATCGAAGATGCGCAGCCGCGGATCCGCGAGGTGCGCGGCCACGTGTTCCGCCGTCACGACCGTTTCCCACGTTTCCCACGTCATCGCCGCTTCCTCCGTGCCTGCCAGTACAATCCTCCGCGCGCCGGCCTGCAAGGGGCCGGCGCCGGCGACGGACGGAGGACCATCGGCGATGGGCATCGAACTCTACTGGGGCAGCGGCAGCCCGTTTTCGTGGCGCGTGCTGCTCGCGCTGGAGCACAAGCGGCTGCCATACGAGTCGCACATGCTCCAGTTCGCGAAGCAGGAGCACAAGTCGCCGCAGATGCTCCGCATGAACCCGCGCGGCCGCGTGCCTGTGATCCGCGACGGCGACTTCGTCGTGTTCGAGTCGCTCGCCTGCCTGCTCTACCTCGACCGCAAGCATCCCGCGCATCCGCTGTTCGGCGACACCGCGGAGGAAGCGGCCACGATCATGCGCGTGATCTGCGAGTACCAGGCGTACGCCGAGCAGTACGTGACGAAGGTCGTCTCGGCGATCTTCCTCGAGACGCTCGACCAGGAGGCAGAGGCTGTCACCCGCGCCGCGCAGATGGTCGCGGGCGAGGCGCGCACGATCGAGGGACGCCTGGGCCGCTCGGACTGGCTGGTCGGCGAGCAGCCGTCCGCCGCCGACTTCGTCGTGTTCCCCGGGATCATGTGGCTGCTGCGCGCGCTCGAGAAGCGCGAGGCGGGCGACCTGCGCGCGCGCTTCGTGCCGATGTCGGCGACCTATCCCGCGATCGCGCGCTGGATCGACCGCGTCGCGGCCTTGCCCGGCTACGAGCGAACGTTCCCGCCGCACTGGCGCGACGGTCCGCCGCGCGGCTGACAGCCGCGCAACCCTGCGGTCGCATTCCCCGCGCCGTCGCAAGCACGACATTTGGCGATTACACTACGGGGCCCTGAGCGGCGCCCGACGTCCAAGGATTTTCGCCAAAGCCATCATGACCAGCAGCAGCCACACCGTCCACGTCGCGTTTCCCGGTCGTCTCGTCTTCGTCGGCTTCGGCAGCATCGGCCAGGGCGTCCTGCCGCTCATCCTGCGGCATGTCGGCATCGAGGCGGACCAGGTCACGATCGTCACGGCCGACGAGGCCGGGGCGCAGGAAGCGCAGGAATACGGCATCCATTTCCTGAAGCACACGCTCACGCGCGAGAACTTCAAGCACGTGCTCGATCCGATCGTCGGCCGCGGCGATTTCCTCTTGAACCTCTCGGTCGACGTCTCCTCGATCGCGCTGATCAAGTTCTGCTGGGAGAAGGGCGCGCTCTACCTCGACACCTGCATCGAGCCGTGGCCGGGCGGCTATACCGACCCGACGGTCTCCCCGGCCAGACGCACGAACTATGCGTTGCGCGAGGAAGCGCTCACGCTGCGCGATTCGAAGAAAAGCGCGCCGACCGCCGTGCTCACGCACGGGGCCAATCCCGGCCTGGTCTCGCACTTCGTCAAGCAGGCGCTGCTCAACGTCGCCGCCGACACCGGCGTCGGGACCGCCGAGCCCGCGAGTCGTGCCGACTGGGCTGCGCTCGCCCACAAGCTCGGCGTCAAGGTCATCCACATCGCCGAGCGCGACACGCAGGTGTCAGCCCGCCCCAAGGAGGCCGGCGAGTTCGTCAACACCTGGTCTGTCGACGGCTTCGTGAGCGAAGGCGCACAGCCGGCGGAGCTCGGCTGGGGATCACACGAGAAGAACTGGCCGCGCGACGGCCGGAAGCACGATTTCGGCCGCGGCAACGCGATCTACCTCATGCAGCCGGGTGCTGCGACACGCGTGCGCACGTGGACGCCGCTCGCGGGCAATTTCCACGGCTTCCTGATCACGCACGGCGAGTCGATCTCGATCTCGGACTACCTCACCGTCAAGAAGGGCGAGCAGGTCCTGTACCGGCCCACGGTGCACTATGCCTACCATCCGTGCGATGCGGCGGTGCTCTCCGTGCACGAGTTCGCCGGGCGCAACTGGCGACTGCAGGAACGCAAGCGGATCATGATGGACGAGATCACCTCTGGCATGGACGAGCTCGGCGTGCTGCTCGCGGGCCACAAGCGCAACGCCTACTGGTACGGCTCGCAACTGTCGATCGAGGAGGCGCGCCGGCTCGCGCCGCACAACAGTGCCACCTCGCTGCAGGTCACCGTCTCGGCGCTGGCGGGTCTCGTCTGGGCGATCGAAAACCCGAACAGCGGCATCGTCGAGCCCGACGACATCGACTACCGGCGCATCCTCGAGATCTGCCAGCCCTACCTCGGACCCGTAGTGGGCGAGTACAGTGAGTGGCATCCGCTCGTCGACCGTGGCCGGCTGTTTCCCGAGGACCTCGACGAGACCGATCCCTGGCAGTTCAAGAACGTCCGGGTGGTGTGAGGCGGGTGGTGTGAGCAAGTCACGGTCGGGCGACTCCTCCGCCTCTCACGCGACTGCCGGTGAGGTCGCGCGCCGCGCCGGTGAGGGCTGCGCCGAAGGCGGCTGTCTCTGTGGACGCCTGCGGTATCGGGCCGCGCTGCCACCGCGATGGATCGCCCACTGCCACTGCTCGATGTGCCGCCGCGCGCAGGGCGCGGGCTTCGTCACGTGGTTCGGCGTGGAGCGCAGCCGGTTCGAGTTCGTCGGCCCCGTCGACACCCTGCAGCGCTATCGCTCCTCGCCCGAGGCCGAGCGCAGCTTCTGCGGGCACTGCGGCACGCCGCTGCTGTTCGAGTCGACGCGCTGGCCCGACGAGACCCACGTGACGCTCGCGACCGTCGATCCCGCGGGCGCGGCGCTGCTGCGACCGCAGCTGCACGCCTACTGGAGTGACCGCGTGGACTGGATGGCCGGGCTGCACGACGGCCTGCCACGCAAGGGCTGACGGTTCAGCGCTCCGCGGCTTCGTAGCGGACCGCGACGATCACGTACGTCCGCCTCCCTCCCGGCACCTCGACGCTCACCTCGTCGTCGATCCGCTTGCCCATGACCGCGCGCGCGATGGGTGCGTCCATGCTGACGTAGCGGCGCGCCGGATCGATCTCGTCGGGACCGACGATGCGCTGCTCCGACTGCCGGCCCTGCTCGTCCTCGAGCGTCACCCAGGCCCCGAAGAATACGCGCGTCGGGTCGTCGGGCGGCTGCCCCACGACGACCATGCCTTCGAGCCGCTTGCGCAGGAATCGCACGCGGCGGTCGATCTCGCGCAACTGTCGCTTGCCGTAGATGTACTCCGCATTCTCCGACCGGTCGCCCTGGGCGGCGGCCTCCTGCACGGCTTTCGTCACCAGCGGTCGCTGGACGCGCCAGAGTTCGTCGAGCTCGTCGCGCAGGCGTTGCGCGCCTTCCGGCGTGGCATAACGCGACCCCTGCACCGGTCGATTGCGAAAACGGCTCATGTTTTAGCCACCCCATCGCGGCGCGCGGGAATTGTGTGGACACCGTCACGGAAAACGGCTGGTCGCCTGAGTAGTTTTCCCTCCATGAGCATCAAGTTCTACGCCCACTTCCTCGTCGAGCAACCGCACCCGCGCGGCCTCGAGGAATTCCGTGGCGTCGTGGAACTGGACGGCCAGCCGCGCACCGGCAAGGGGCTGAAGGAAGCGGAACACATCATCGCGCGCAACTTCGGCCGGCCGGCGCAGGACGTCAAGGTCCTGCAGTGGGCGCGACTGCACTGAGGCGTCTCCAAAGGTTCCCCTGGCGGACTTTTCCCTTCCCTTCGACCAAAGTCCGCTCACTTCACCCCGGGCCACAAACCCGGGGCTTTTTTTTGCTCAGGGCCCCCCACCCGCGCTACGCGCGAGCGCTCCCGCGCGCGGCAGGGCTGGAGCCTCAGGGCACGCCGATCCGCAGCGCCGCAATCGCGATGCGCACCTCGAGCAGGAAGCTCAGGAACGCGCCCACGAGCGACGTCATCGAGACCACGAACAGCACGGCGACGGAAGCCGCGAGGTTGAGCGGCACGAACGTGCTGCCGAAAAGCAGGGCGACCACCAGCGCGATCAGCAGGCCGGCGATCGTGGCGAACGTGATCGCGGCGTTGATGTAGCGCGAGCGGCGCGCCATCACGCGCAGTTGCAGCCGTGCGTCGTCCGGGTCGTGCGCCGTGGCCTGCCGCAGCTCCCGCTCGATGTTGCGGGCGCGGTCGACGACGCGCGCGAGCCGGCTGGTGAGCACGCCCAGGAACGCGGCGACGCCGGTCAGCAGGAACACGGGAGCGAGCGCGAGCTGGATCGCGCGGGCGATGTCGACGACTTCGATGCCGTGCACGGGGTCCCCTCGCCGGAAGCAGGGCCATTCTAGAAGGAACCCGCAGGAACCGATCATGCATCGAGCGCTGCCGCTGCCGGACGCCCGCGCATCGTTCGTCGCCGCGGCGCCGGTGCCGACGTTCACGGTCCACACCGCCTGCCTGCCGGCGGCAGGCTTCGTCTCGCGTGGCCGCTCCAGTGCCGGGTCGGTCGAAGCGCTCCTTTATAATGCGGCGTCTGGCAGCGGGCCGGCGGCCCGCTATGCCTTCACCCCCGGAGTCGCACGATGCACATGCACTGGTCGTTACCGCTGGCCCTCACCCTGGCACTTTCCGCGTGTGCGAACCCTCCGCCCGCACCGCGGGCGGAGCCGCCTGCTGCGGCCACCGGGGCGCCGGCCGCGCCGACGGTCGCGTCGGGGCTGCTGCTGCAGAACTTCGATCGCAGCGTCCGTCCGCAGGACGATTTCTACCGTTTCGTGAACGGCACGTGGCTCGCGAAGACGGAGATCCCGGCGGACAAGAACAATTACGGCGCGTTCGGCATCCTCCAGGACGAAGCCGACAAGAACCTGCGCGTGATCGCCGAGGAAGCCGCCGACGCCGGTGCGGCGACAGGCACGGACCAGCAGCTGATCGGCGACTACTACGCGAGCTTCATGGACGAAGCGCGGGTCGAGTCGCTCGGCATCGCGCCGCTCGCGCCCGAGCTCGAGCGCATCGCCGCGATCAAGGATCGCAAGGCCCTGCGCGAGTACCTGCCGCGGGCCCTGCTGCTCGGCATCGACCAGTTCATCGACGCCGACGCGATCCCGGACGCCAAGAACCCGGATCTGAACGCGCTCTGGATCACGCAGACCGGCTTCGGCCTGCCGGAGCGTGATTATTACTTTTCGAAGGAAAAACGCTTCCAGGAGATCCGGGCGGCGTACCTGCAGCATCTCGAGAACGTCTTCCGCCTCGCGGGGCGCCCCGAGCCGGCGGCGATCGCCAAGCGAGTGTGGGCGCTCGAGCTGCGCATGGCCGAGGCCTCGTGGCCCGCGGTGAAAATGCAGGAGTTCTCCAACCTCTACAAGCCGGCCACCGTCGTCGACGCCGAGAAGTCGACCCCCGGGATCGACTGGTCCGACTGGCTCGCGGGACTCGGCCTCGGCCACATCGACACGGTCGTGCTGTCGCAGCCCGACTACTTCAAGGCCTTGGGCAAGGCGATCGAAGGGGCGCCGCTCGCGACCTGGAAGGACTATCTGACCCTGCGTGCGATCGAGGCGTACTCGCCGTACCTGGCCTCCGCCTTCGTCAACGAGAACTTCGACTTCTACGCGCGCACGCTGTCGGGCACCCCGCAGCTGAAGCCGCGCTGGAAGCGCGCGCTCGCGGAGCTCGAGAACTCGACGGGCGACCTGCTCGGCAAGGAATACGTCAAGCGCCACTTCCCGCCGGAGGCCAAGCAGCGCATGGACGCGCTCGTGCAGAACCTGTTGAAGGCGTTCGACGCCGGCATCGACGACCTCGACTGGATGGGACCGGAGACGAAGCGCGAGGCTCGCGACAAGATCCGCAGCTTCACGGTCAAGATCGGCTACACGCAGAAGTGGAAGGAATATCCGGGCCTGATCACGCAGCGCGACGACCTCGTCGGCAACGTGCTGCGCGCGCGCGAGGTCAACGCCAAGCGTGAGATCGCCAAGGTCGGCGAGCCGGTCGACAAGACCGAGTGGGGCATGACGCCGCAGACCGTCAACGCGTACTACAACCCGCTCGGCAACGAGATCGTGTTTCCCGCGGCGATCCTGCAGCCGCCGTTCTTCGACATGCAAGCCGACGACGCCGTGAACTACGGCGCCATCGGCGCCGTGATCGGCCACGAGATCAGCCACGGGTTCGACGACGAGGGCCGCAAGTTCGACGGCAAGGGCGTGCTGCGCGACTGGTGGACCCCGGCCGACAACGAGCGCTTCATCGCCCGCGCCGACCAGCTCGTCGAGCAGTACGACGCCTACAGTCCACTGGCGGGAATGAACGTGAACGGCCAGCTCACGCTCGGCGAGAACATCGGCGACCTCTCCGGCGTCGAAGTCGCGCTCAAGGCCTACCGGATCTCACTGGCCGGCAAGCCGGCGCCGGTCCTCGACGGCTACAGCGGCGAGCAGCGGTTCTTCCTGGGATTCGGGCAGGTGTGGGCGCGCAAGTTCCGCGAGGACGAGCTGCGCCAGCGCCTCAAGACCGACCCGCACAGCCCGGCGGAGTACCGCTGCAACGGCGTGCTGCGCAACGTGCCGGAGTTCGCGGCGGCGTTCGACGTCAAGCAAGGCGACAGGATGTACCTGCCGCCCGACCAGCGCGTCCGAATCTGGTAAGGTCGCGGACGTCCCGGAGAAAGGAGAGCGTTCGATGCGTGCGGTGAAAGCGCTGTTGGTGGCCGTGGCCACCGCGATCCTGTCGGGCTGCGGCTACAACACGATCCAGGTGCAGGACGAGGTCACCAAGTCCGCGTGGTCGGAAGTGCTGAACCAGTACCAGCGTCGTGCCGACCTGATCCCGAACCTCGTCGCGACGGTGAAGGGGTTCGCTGCACAGGAACAGGCCGTGCTGATCGGCGTTACCGAGGCGCGGGCCAAGGCGACTCAGGTCAAGGTCGATCCGGGCGATGCCGCGTCGCTGCAGCAGTTCCAGGCTGCGCAGGGCGAACTCTCGAGCGCGCTCTCGCGGCTGATGGTCGTGGTCGAGCGCTACCCCGAGCTCAAGTCCGACCAGAATTTCCGCGACCTGCAGGCACAGCTCGAAGGCACCGAGAACCGCATCACGGTCGCGCGCAACCGCTACATCCAGGCCGTGCAGGACTACAACGTCACGGTGCGCAAG
Source organism: uncultured Gammaproteobacteria bacterium (assembly GCA_963714645.1). Taxonomy (GTDB): domain Bacteria; phylum Pseudomonadota; class Gammaproteobacteria; order Steroidobacterales; family Steroidobacteraceae; genus RPQJ01. Next base: position 10,285 of record CAVQQX010000124.1, on the reverse strand, counting down.
TTCCCGGTCAACCTCACGGCGATGATCTTCGGCTACAAGGTGAAGCCGAACTTCAGCGTCGAGAACGAGGCCGAGATCTCGCGCCCCCCGACGGTGGATTTCGGCAGCGCGACGCCCGCCCCGGCACCGGTCGCACCCGCGGCCGCGCCGGCCGTCGAGCCGGCCCCGGCGACCAACTGAGCTCCACCCGCGCCGCGCTTCCGCGCGGCGCGGGTCCCCGGCCCAGGGGGATACCGTCATCAGCCTCCGCCACCGGTTCCTGCGCGGTTCCCGCCTCGCCGTCTGCGCGGGGCTCGTGCTCGCGTGCGGGCTCGCTTCGGCGCAGGCGCTGGTGCCGGTGCCGGAGCTCACGTCCCCCGTCACCGACCTCACGGGCACGCTGACGCCCGACCAGTCGAGTGCGCTCGACGCCAAGCTGCGGGAGTTCGAGCGCACGCAGGGCAGCCAGGTGGCGGTGCTGGTCGTGCCGACGACGCAGCCGGAGGAGATCGAGCAGTACTCGATCCGCGTCGTCGAGCGATGGCGACTCGGCCGCAGCCAGGTGGACGACGGCGTGCTGCTGCTGGTCGCCCTCGGCGACAGGCGGGTCCGCATCGAGGTGGGTTACGGCCTCGAAGGCGCGTTGCCCGACGCGACGGCGAACCGGATCATCGAGCTGGACATCGTGCCTGCGTTCAAGCGCGGCGATTACTACGGCGGGATCGCGGTCGGCGTCGACCGGATCATGCGCGTGATCGAGGGCGAACCGCTGCCCGAACCGGAGATCAGCCCGCCGGCTGCAGACGTTCCCGGGCTCTTCTCGCTGCTGCCGTTCCTGTTCATCTTCGCGTTCGTCGGCGGCTCGATCCTGCGCCGCATGTTCGGACGCGTCGGCGGCGCGCTCGTCACGGGCGGTGTCGTGGGCGTGCTGACCTGGCTGCTGGTCGCGATCCTCGGCATCTCGCTCGCCGCGGGCTTCATCGCCTTCCTGTTCACGCTCATGGGCGGATTCGGCGGCGGGACGGGCGGCGGCTGGGCCAATCGCGGTCATCGCGCCGGCTGGAGCTCGACCGGAGGGTTCGGCGGCGGCTTCGGCGGTGGCGGATTCGGTGGGGGCTTTAGTGGAGGCGGCGGTGGCTTCGGGGGCGGCGGCGCCTCGGGCGGATGGTGAGCGGCATGGACTGGAAACGCTGGTTCAGGCACCTCTTCGCGACACGGCGTGCGCTGCACCGTGCGTTCCCGCCGGCCGCGCTCGCGGCCATCGAACGCGCCACGACGGAATCCGAGCGGTCGCACTCAGGCGAGATCCGTTTCGCGATCGAGACGGCACTCGACCCGCGCGACGTCTGGGCCGGAAAGACCCCGCGGGAGCGGGCGCTCGAGGTATTTGCGGCGCTCGGCGTCTGGGACACCGAAGCGAACAATGGAATCCTGATCTACCTGTCCTTGGCCGACCACGACGTCGAGATCGTTGCCGATCGCGGATTCAACGGTAAAGTGAGCGCAGCGGACTGGCAGGGCGTCTGCGCGGCGATGGAGCGCGAATTGCATGAGGGGCGGTTCGAGAAGGCGGCCGTCGAGGGCATCCGCGCGGCGGGTACACTGCTGGCGCGGCATTTCCCGCCGCGGCCGGGGGCGCCCGACGTGGACGAGCTGCCCAACCGGCCTGTGGTCTGGTGATCCGGCGCAGCCGGCCGAGCAAGAATCGAGCGGGGTGGAGAAGTGCAGTTGAGTCGTCGGGGCGATTTCCGGTCGGTGCGACGTGCCGTCGTGGCGTGCGGGCTCGCGACGCTCGCCGGCTGCAGCATGTTCCAGGTGCAGCGGGAGGCGCAGCCGCCGGCCCCGCCGCCGAAGCCCAGGTACGCGGATCCGCTCGCCACGCACATTTTCCCGTACGACCCTGAGACGACGGCCGTCATCGGCACGCTGCAGGCCACCTTCGCCAACGACGAAGACACGCTCTCGGACATCGCACGTCGCTTCAACCTCGGCTACGACGAAGTCGTGAACGCGAACCCGGGTGTCGACCCATGGCTGCCCAAGGCGGGCACGCGGATCGTGCTACCCACGCAGTTCGTCCTGCCGGACGCGCCCCACGACGGCGTCGTCGTCAATCTCGCGGCCCTGCGCCTCTATTATTTCCCGAAGCCGGCGCAGGGCGGGCAGCGCCTCGTGATGACGATGCCGATCGGCATCGGGATGGTCGGCTGGGCCACGCCCACGGGCACGACGAAAATCGTCTCCAAGCGCAAGGACCCTTACTGGACGCCGCCGGCGTCGGTACGCAGGGAGCACGCGGCCGAGGGCGACATCCTGCCGCCGCGCGTGCCTCCCGGGCCCGACAACCCGCTCGGCGCATTCGCGATGAACCTCGGCTGGCCGAGCTACCTGATGCACGGCACCAACAAGCCGGCGGGCGTCGGCATGCGCGCGAGCCACGGCTGCATCCGGCTGTACCCGGAGGACATCGCGACGATCTTCCCGATGCTGCCGATCGGCACGAAGATCACCGTGGTCAACCAGCCCACGCTCCACAAGGTGCAGGACGGGCGCATGTACGTGCAGTCGTTCCCGCCGCACGAGGAACACCCCGAAGCAAAAGCGGCCGCCAGGGGCCAGCGCTTCAACAAGGCGCTGCGGACGAAGATGGCGCAGCGGGCGCAGCAGGCGAACGTCACCGTCGACTGGGCACTCGCCGAGAACATCGTGAACCTCGCGCAGGGTGTCGCGATTCCGGTCTCGCAGCCGGTCTTCGGCCTCGACGCCTTCCTCGCGTCCGCGCGCGTCGTCGAGAACACGCTCCCGGTCGGGGCGAACTGGGACGGCTCCGACCGCCCCGTGCCGATCAAGTCGAATAGCGACCCGGAACCCGCGCCCGTCGCCGCCGCGGGCGGCAGCTAGGTGCGCGGGCTGCCCGCCGGCTGGTATCTCGATCCCACCCGCGGGCCGCTCGAATACTCCGCGATCATCGCGCCGGCGTGGCAGCTCGCGTGTCACGTCGCCGACCTGCCGGCCCCCGGCACGGCGGCGCGGTTCGACTGCGCGGGCCGCTCGGCCTTCGTGCTGCGCGGCCGCGACGGTGCACTGCGCGCGTACCGCAACGCCTGCCGTCACCGCGGGTCGCGCCTGGTCGACGGCGACCTGCACACCGGCTTCGCGTTCTGCGTGGATGCGCGCGTGCGCTGCCCGTATCACGGCTGGACCTACGACGACCGGGGCGCGTTGGAATCGGTGCCGGCGGAGCAGCACTTCGAGCCCGCCGAACTCGCGGGAGTCGCGCTCGAGTCGCTGCCTGTCGTGCAGTGGCGGGGACTCGTGTTCCTCGCCCTCGGACCCGCGCCCGTCCCGTTCGAGGCCTGGCTCGGTGTCGCGGCCGACGTGTGGCCGGACGCGACTTCGCTGCGGCGCTTCGGCGAGCCGCGCGCGTGGGCGATCGCCGCCGACTGGAAGCTCGCCTGCGAACACCTGCTCGATGCGTCGCACGCCAGGGTCGTACGCGCGCGGCCGAACCCCCGGATCTTCGGCGCGCCGCGCTTCGGCGCAACGTCCGTCGAGGCGGCTGCCCTGCACGCGACGTCCGACGCAGTCCCGGGCGGTGGCCGCACCTGGCCCGCCCGCGCCTATCTCGCACGACTCGCACGCTCGTCGATGCCTGCGCGCGCGACCTCGCTCTACGTCTGGCCCAACCTGCTGCTGCGGACGACCCCCGACGGCATCTCCGCGCTGCAGGTCCTGCCGGGCCAGACCGGCCGGTGCACATTGCGCCTCACGCGTTATGGCTCGCCCGACGTTTCGCGCGAGATGCGCGCGCTGCGCTACCTGCAGTCGCGTGTCGAACGGCGCCTCGCGGCTGACGACGTCCGGCTGCTCGAGCGCACGCAGTCGGGTCTCGCGAGCCTCGACGCCGACCACTCCGCCCCCATCGATGCTGACGAAGCGGGGCTGCAGTGGTTCGCGGCGCGCTGCAGATCCGCCGGCCAATCTTCCTCGATGTCGCTGGCGGCACGGACCGGGCGCCGGCGCTCGCAGCGTCCCCGCCGCGCGACCCTGCAGTCGGGGTGACCGGCGGGCGCGCCTGCCAGTGCCCGCCTCGCTGTACTCAATCCATGGGGGTCCATCGACCCGGCAAACCCCATGGCTTGTGGTACCTTACAGCGGATTTTTCAACCGGTACGCGGCGTTGCGCGAATTTGCCCCGGGCGGCATCACGGTGACGGAACCTGCGGGTTCCGACCAGCCCATCGTGCGCCTGCCGACCGCAACCACCGGCTTCGTCGGTCGCACGCTGCGCGGCCCGGTCAACCAGCCAGTGCGCGTGCGCAGTTTCGCCGAGTTCCAGCAGGTGTTCGGCGGCCTCTGGCAGCCGAGCATGCTGGCATACGCCGTCGAACAGTTCTTCGACAACGGCGGCCGCGACGCAGTGGTGGTCCGCCTCGTCAACGGCGGCGCCCCCGCGACGATGAGCCTGCCCTGCGGCGAGGAGACACTGACGCTCGAAGCGCGCAGCCCCGGGTCGCGCGAGGTGCTGCGGGCCTCCGTCGACTACGACAACATCGCGACCGGCGAGGAAGACCGCTTCAACCTCGTCGTGCAGCGCGTGCGCACGCTCGGCTCCGAGCACATCGAAGACCAGGAAATCTTCCGCCGGCTCTCGACCGTGCCCGGCACCGCGCGTTTCGTCGCCGGCGCCCTGCAGGAATCCCAGCTCGTGCGCGTGCGCGGCACCGTGCCCGCGACGCGTCCCGACCGCACGTTCCGCCCGGGAGCGCGGCACCCGATCGGATACGTCGATTCGAACCCCGACGGCGACGACGGTGCGCCGCTCACCGATTACGACGTGATCGGTTCGGCGGAGCGGGGCACCGGGCTGTTTGCGCTCGGCTCGATCGACGACCTCCACTTCGTCTGCATCCCCCCGCACGCCCGCGACCGCGACCTGGGCGTGAGCGTGCTGCTGGTGGCCGCACAGTTCTGCCGCGAGCGACGCGCGCTGCTGGTCGTGGATCCACCGTGCGGCTGGCAGTCGTGCGAGGACGTGGTGTCGGGACTTCGCGAACTCGCTTTCCAGAGCGACCACGCGTTCATGTGCTTCCCGCGCATCCAGGCGTTCGACCGGCTGCGCGGCCGTCCCGAGACGTTCGCGAACTGCGGCGCGGTCGCGGGTGCGATCGCGCGCATGGATGCGCACCGCCCGCCGTGGACCAACGACCCCGACGACCAGCTGCTGCTGCGTCCGGGCACGCGGCCGCTGCAGCAGCTCTCCGAGGTCGAGTGTCAGCGGCTCGCGGCGCAGGGCGTCAATGCGCTCTATTCGCTGCGTTCCAGCGGCGCCGCCAGCGCCTCGCTCAAGACGCTCGCGCGCGGTTCCGGGCAGGGCCCCGACAGCGCGCTCCTCACGGCGCGCCGGCGCCAGCTGCTCGTGATCAACAGCATCGAGCAGGGCACGCGCTGGGCGCGGTTCGAAGGACGCGACCGCAACACCTGGCCGCGCATCGCGCGGCAGGTGCGCACGTTCCTGTTCGGGCTCGCGGCGAGCGGGGCATTCGGGCGGGGATCCGACCTGCAGCCCTGCGAAGTCGTCTGCGACCAGCGGTTGAACGGCGATCCGGAGCTGGCGGCTGGCATCGTCAATTTTCTGGTGGCGTTGCCGGCCGTGCGGCCGGGCGAATACCGCACGTTCCTGCTGACGCACCGGCCCGACGGCACCACCGTTCGCCCGGTCAAGTCACATGCGCTCGTGCCCGGCACGCGGCTCGACGTGCCCGAACCGGAGATTCCACCGGTCGGCGCCGAAACGTCCTCGCTCGACGACACGGTGCCGCGCCGCACGCTCGCGCAGGAGCTGTTTGCGCCGGTGCCGGAGCAGCGGCCCGCCGCGCCTTCAGACGTCCTGCTGCCCGAAGCCGCCGCCGCCCGGCGTTTCGATCTGGACCTGATCACCCGGCTGAACGGCGAGCCCGAACGTCGCGGCCAGCGATTCTGACTCGGCCGCGCCGCGACGCAGCAGCAGATTGCGTCCGGTCGCGCCCGGCGCGCCACCCTCGAGCCCGAACGGCGCCACAACCCGGTGGTTCGCGAGCACCGCAGTCGTCATCGCGGCGCGGAACTCGATGCGTCGCACCAGCCCGTCGCCGCCGCGATGGCGTCCCGCACCGCCCGAACCCCGGCGGTACGAGAACTCGCGCAGCAACACCGGGAATCGCGTCTCGAGCACTTCCGGGTCGGTGAGCCGCGAGTTCGTCATGTGCGTCTGCACTCCGCTCGCCCCGTCGAAGTCCGGCCCCGCACCCGCGCCGCCGGCGATCGTCTCGTAGTACTGCACGCTCGCGTCGCCGAACGTGAAGTTGTTCATCGTTCCCTGCGAAGCCGCCTGCAGTCCGAGCGCACCGTAGAGCGCATCGACGACGCACTGCGAGGTCTCGACGTTGCCTGCGACGACCGCCGCCGGCGGCGCCGGGTCCAGCATGCACCCGGGCGGCACGATGATCCGCAGCGGCCGCAGGCAGCCCGCGTTGAGCGGGATCGGATCGTCGATCAGCGTACGGAACACGTACAGCACGGCGGCGACCGTGACCGCGCGCGGTGCGTTGAAGTTGTTCGCCTGCTGCGCCGAGGTGCCGGTGAAGTCGACGATCGCGTTGCCGCGCTCGCGCTCGACCTCGACGCGGACCTCGATCGTCTGGCCGTGGTCGAGCGCATAGCGGAAGTGGCCGGCGCGCAGCCGGCGGATCGCGCGACGCATGCACGCCTCGGCGTTGTCCTGCACGTGACGCATGTAGTCGAGCACGGTGCCGGGCCCGTGCAGCGCCGCGGCCCGCTGCAGCTCCACGGCGCCGCGCGTGTTCGCGGCGAGTTGCGCGCGCAGATCCGCGAGGTTGCGTGCCGGGTCGCGCGCCGGGTGCGCACCGGCGCCGAGCAGGCCGCGCACGGTTTGCTCGTCGAGCCGCCCGTCGCGCACGATGCGCGTCGGCGCGATCAAGACGCCTTCCTCGCCGATGTCGACGCTGTCGGGCGGCATGGAGCCTGGCGTGATGCCGCCGACGTCGGCGTGATGCGCCCGTGAGGCGGTGTAGAACTCCACGCGAAGGCCGGCGGCGTCGAACACGGGCGTCACCACCGTGATGTCCGGCAGGTGCGTGCCGCCCGCGTAGGGGGAATTCAGGACGTACGCATCGCCGGGTCGCAGGTCGTGGCCGAACGCAGCGACCACCGCCGCGACGCTCGCGCCCATCGAGCCGAGGTGCACCGGCATGTGCGGCGCATTGGCCACGAGGTTCGCGGCCGCGTCGAAGATCGCGCAGGAATAATCGAGCCGTTCCTTGATGTTGACGGAGCTCGCGGTCTGCCGCAGCACCGCGCCCATCTGCTCGGCCACGTGCATGAACAGCGCATTGAACACTTCGAGCCGCATCGGGTCGGGCCGCCGTGCGTCGACCGGCTCCGTCGTGGCGCGCCAGGGCAGGTCGTCCTTCCTGCGCAACACGCAGATGCCGCCGTGCTCGAGCGTGCCGTACCAGCCGGGCGCGATCCAGCTCGTCGCGCCGTCCTCGCAGACGAGCAGCGGCCCCGCGAGTTGCTCTCCCGGCCGCAGCGAGTCGCGGTGGCGCACCGGGACCGGCTGCCGCCGGCCGTCGAGCCAGGCATCGATCGTCGCGGGCAGCCTGCGAGCGTCGCGGTCGACGCCCCCACCGGCTCGTCCGTCACCGGCGCCCATGCGCGCTGCAACGCCGTCCGCGGCGTCCTCGATCGCCTCGGCCATGGCGGTCGCGACGACCAGCGCCGCGCGGTCGTCGACGAATCCGTAGAGTCGCGCGTGCGCCTCCAGGAACTCGCGCCGCAATCCGGCGGGATCCTGCCACGGCAACTCGATCGTGGTGTCGGAGCCCGCCGTGCGCAGCTGCACGCTGCGAATCACGCGGACCCGGTCGACCTCGACCCCCTGTTGCTGCAGGTCGGCGCGCGCCTGCTCCGCGAGCCGACCGAGCTCGCGTGCGGCCGCGTCGAGCCCGCTGCCGTCGAGCGGGCACTCGACCGTCTGCCGGCGGATCGCGCGACGCGACGCGAGGGCGATGCCGTACGCCGAGAGCACCCCGGCGAGCGGATGCAGCAGGATCTCCGTGACGCCGAGTCGCTCCGCGACCGCGCAGGCGTGCTGGCCGGCGGCGCCGCCGAAACAGAACAGCGCGAACCGACCCGGGTCCTCACCGTGCTGCAGGGCAAGTTCGCGGATCGCATTCGACATCCGGGCCACCGCGACATCGAGGAAAGCGGCGGCCAGCGCTTCGACGCCGTACTCGTGACCGGTCGCGCGCCGGGCCTCGAGGGCGAGCTGCTGCAGTCGAGCGCGCGCGGCGTCGACGTCGATCGACAGGTCGCCGGATGCGCCGAACACGGCCGGGAATCCGGCGACCGGGATGCGGCCCAGCACGAGGTTGCAGTCGGTCACGGTCGCCGGCCCGCCGCGTCGATAACAGGCGGGTCCGGGATCCGCGCCTGCCGACGTCGGGCCGACCTGCAGGCGGCCGTCCGCACAGCGGAGGACGGAGCCGCCGCCCGCAGCGATCGTGTCGAGGTCGACGACCGGCACCTGCAGCCGTACGCCGTCGACCTCGGTCGCGAAGCGCCGCGGAATGGCGCCGGTCGTCAGACAGACGTCCGTCGAGGTGCCACCCATGTCGAAGCCGACGACGCGCCGCGGTTCGCCAGTCGTCACAGTTGCGGCGACCATGCCGACCACTCCCCCGGCCGGGCCTGACAGCACGCCGTTCACGCCGCGAAAGCTGGCGGCGTCGACCAGCCCGCCGTTGCTCTGCATGAAGCCGATCGCGACGCCCTCGAACTCGCGCGCGAGCTCGGCGGCGAACCCGCGCGTGTAGCGGAGCAGCACCGGCGACAGGTACGCATCGGCGACGGTGGTGTCGCCGCGTGCCACGAACCCGAGCAGCGGCGCGGCCTCGTGCGAGGCGACGACCTCGGTGAAGCCCGCGGCACGTGCGAGTGCGGCCGCCTGCTGCTCGTGCCGTGGATGGCGGAAACCGTGCAGGAACACGACGGCGACCGACTCGAGGCCGAGCGCGCGCGCCTCGCCGAGCGCGCGACGGACGGCTGCCGCGTCGAGCGGCTCCAGTTCGTCACCGTCGGCGTCCACGCGCCCGCCGACGGCACGCACCGCGCGATAAAGTGGCGGCGGGCGCCGGATCGCGCGGGCAAAGATGTCGGGTCGTTCCTGGTAGCCGATGGCGAGCGCATCCGCGAGCCCGCGCGTCGTCAGCAGCAGCGTCGATGCGCCCGCGCGCTCGAGCAGGGCGTTCGTCGCGACCGTCGTGCCGAGCCGGACCGAATCGACGCGTCGCCCGTGCCGGTCGCCGCATCGCGCCAGCACGTCGCGGATGCCGCGCAATGCCGGGTCGCCGGGATGCGCCGGGTCGCGCGAGAGCACCTTCGCCGTGTGCACCGTGCCGTCGGGCGCGAACGCCACGACATCCGTGAACGTGCCGCCGCGATCGATCGCAAACCGCCAGCCGGCGGACGCCGTTCGGGAGCGGGATTCAGGCTGCGCCGGCACGCAGCGATTGTCCCGGTCCGCGGGCGCTTGCGCTACGGTACGCTGGCGCCCGCGGGCAGCGAGGCGACGGGGCAATGGCGCGAGCAAAGCTGAAGACGACGGGTCGCAGACGCGGCGCGCCGGCCGCCCGGCCCGCAACGGCCCCAGCGAAACTGCGCCTGGTGGACGATCCGCGCGCCCGCCGGATCCTCGACGTGGTGGCGGCGATTCCACGCGGCCGCATCTCGACCTACGGCAGCGTCGCTGCGCGTGCCGGATTGCCGCGCCAGGCCCGGCTCGTCGGCAAGGTGCTCGCGGCGCTGCCCGCCGGCAGCACCGTGCCGTGGCAGCGGGTCGTCGCCGCCGGCGGCCGCATCGCGTTCCCCGACGGATCTCCTGCGCGCGCGCGCCAGTCGCGCAAGCTCCGGGCCGAGGGCGTCGACGCGACGCGCGGGCGTGTCGACCTCTCGCGCTACGGGTGGGGCGCGCCGGCGGGAGACCTCGATCGCTGGCTCTGGTCGGGCGACGCGTAGGGCGAGTCGCGATCCGGCCGTTCGCCTGCGCACGGTGCGCGCCACGACGTTGGGCTTATCATGCATCGACGTCCCACGGAGTGTGCTGGCCCATGACCGACCGATACATCGTCTTCTCGCACGGCAAGGACAGCGAACCCTGGGGCAACAAGATCGCCGCGATGGCGGAGATCGCGCGTGAGGAAGGTTTCCAGGTCGAGTCGGTCGACTATCGCGGCATCGAGGATCC
>CAVQQX010000123.1:0-4989 GCA_963714645.1 uncultured Gammaproteobacteria bacterium | reverse complement strand
CGTGGGCATCATGGCCGGCAAGTACATCGAGGCCTCGGCGCGCCAGCCCGAACTCATGAACGTGCTGCAGACCAAGGTCTTCCTGCTGCTCGGCCTGATCGACGCAGCGTTCATCATCGGCACGGGCGTCGCGCTCTGGTTCGCCACCGCCAATCCGTTCGCCGCCGGCGGCTGAGCCGCCGGAGTGCGGTCGCGGGCGCACTGGCCTCCGGGCCGGTCGCCGCGTAGTCCGTCCTCTCGAGCCGAACCCTGCGAGCGTCCGATGCCATGAACCTCAACGCGACACTGATCATCCAAGCCATCGTCTTCGTGATCCTCGGCCTGGTCACGATGAAGTTCATCTGGCCGCCCCTGATCCGCGCGATCGAGGACCGCCAGAAGAAGATCGCCGAGGGCCTCGCGGCCGCCGAGCGCGGCCAGAACGAGTTGCAGAGCGCGCACGGCGAGGCGCAATCCATCGTCAGCGCCGCCCGCGACCAGGCGAAGAAGATCGTCGACCAGGCGCACAAGCGCGAGGCCGAGATCGTGGACGAAGCCCGCACGACGGCGGTCGACGAAGGCAAGCGCATCATCGAGGCCTCGCGCCAGGACGCGCAGCAGGAGAAATCCCGCGCCCGCGACGAGCTGCGCAAGGAAGTCGCGACGCTGGCCGTCGCCGGCGCGTCGCGGCTGCTGCAGCGGGAGATCGACCCCAAGGCCCACGCCGAGCTGATCGAGCAGCTGGCGCGCGAGATCGAGGGCGCCCGCGCCTGACGGGCACCGGGCACCACCGGAGTCACGAGCATGGCCGAGAAAGCCACCATCGCCAGACCGTACGCCAAGGCTGCCTTCGCCCACGCGCGCGACCGGGACGCGCTCGACGCCTGGGCGCGCTGGCTGGCGACCGCGCGCGACACCGTGCGCAGCGACGAGTACGCCGCCTATGAGCGCAGCCCCGGGATCGGCACCGGGCAGCTGCTCGGCCTGCTCACCGGGATGCTCGGCGACGGCCTCGACGCGAACGCCCGCGCGTTCCTGGAGCTGCTCGCCGAGAACGGCCGCCTCGACTACTTGCCCGAGATCGCCGACCGCTTCGACGAGCTCAAGGACGAGCACGAGAACGTGGCCGACGTCGAGATCGTCTCCGCAGCGGCGCTCGCCGACGCCCAGTGCGAACGCCTCGCGACTGCGCTGCGCGCCCGCCTGAAGCGCGACGTGCGGCTGCACTGCTCGGTCGACCCGGCGCTGATCGGCGGCGCGGTGGTGCGCTCGGGCGACCTGCTCATCGACGGCTCGCTCGCGCACAAGCTCGACCGGCTCGGCACCGAACTGACGACACGCTGAACGAACACGATTCAACGGCCCACGCCGCGCGGTGCGGCTAGCGGCCTGCAGAGGATTGCCACATGTCCATCAAGGCTTCCGAGATCAGCGAACTGATCAAGGCCCGCATCCAGAACTTCGCTGCGGCCACCGAGGCTCGCAGCGTCGGCACCGTCGTGTCCGTGACGGACGGCATCTGCCGCATCCACGGCCTGCAGGACGCGATGCAGGGCGAGATGCTCGAGTTCCCCAAGAACACGTACGGCCTCGCGCTGAACCTCGAGCGCGACTCGGTCGGCTCGGTGATCCTCGGCGAGTACGAGCACATCACGGAGGGCGACACGGTCAAGTGCACCGGCCGCATTCTCGAGGTGCCGGTCGGCCCCGCGCTGATCGGCCGCGTCGTCAACGCGCTCGGCCAGCCGATCGACGGCAAGGGCGCCGTCGACGCGAAGGAATTCGACGTGATCGAGAAGGTGGCGCCAGGCGTCATCGCGCGCAAGTCCGTCTCGCAGCCCGTGCAGACGGGCCTCAAATCGATCGACGCGATGGTCCCCGTCGGCCGCGGCCAGCGCGAGCTGATCATCGGCGACCGCCAGACCGGCAAGACGGCCGTGGCGGTCGACACGATCATCAACCAGAAGGGCAAGGACCTGATCTGCGTCTACGTCGCGATCGGCCAGAAGGCCTCGACGATCGCCAACGTCGTGCGCAAGCTCGAGGAAAACGGCGCGATGGCGTTCACCATCGTCGTAGCCGCCTCTGCCTCCGAGTCGGCGGCGATGCAGTACATCGCCCCCTACTCCGGCTGCACGATGGGCGAGTACTTCCGCGACCGCGGACAGGACGCGCTGATCATCTACGACGACCTCACCAAGCAGGCGTGGGCGTACCGGCAGGTCTCGCTGCTGCTGCGCCGCCCGCCGGGCCGCGAGGCGTACCCGGGCGACGTGTTCTACCTGCACAGCCGCCTGCTCGAGCGCGCCGCGCGCGTCAACGAGGAGTATGTCGAGAAGTTCACCAGGGGCGCCGTCAAGGGCAGGACCGGCTCGCTCACCGCGCTTCCGATCATCGAGACCCAGGCCGGCGACGTCTCGGCGTTCGTGCCGACCAACGTGATCTCGATCACCGACGGCCAGATCTTCCTCGAGACCGACCTGTTCAACGCCGGCATCCGGCCCGCCATCAATGCGGGCATCTCCGTCTCGCGCGTCGGCGGCGCCGCGCAGACCAAGGTCATCAAGAAGCTGGGCGGCGGCGTGCGCCTCGCACTCGCGCAGTACCGCGAGCTCGCGGCGTTTGCACAGTTCGCCTCGGACCTCGACGATGCGACGCGCCGCCAGCTCGACCGCGGCAAGCTCGTGACCGAGCTCATGAAGCAGCCGCAGTACTCGCCGCTGTCGGTCGCCGAGCAGGCGCTCACGCTGTTCGCGGTCAACAAAGGCTACTTCGACGGCGTCGAGGTCAACCGCGCGCTCGCGTTCGAGGCGGCGCTGCGGGCGCACGTCCGGAGCAAGTACAAGGACCTGTTCGACCGGATCGAGTCGAGCAAGGACCTGCCCGCGGCAGACGAGCTGGCGCTCGCGGCGGCGATCGAAGACTTCAGGAAGAACGGCGCGTACTGACCGCCCGCTCGATCGAAGCCCGCAGCCACAGGAAGACGACATGGCCGGAACCAAGGAAATCCGCCTCAAGATCAAGAGCGTGCAGAACACGCGCAAGATCACGAAGGCGATGGAGATGGTCGCTGCCTCCAAGATGAAGAAGGCGCAGGAGCGCATGCGCCACGGCCGGCCGTACGCGCAGCGCATCCTCAACATCACCATGCACGCGGCGCGCGCGAACACCGAGTACCGCCATCCGCTGCTGACCCGTCGCGGCGAAGTGAAGCGCGTCGGCGTCGTCGTGATCACGACGGACAAGGGCCTGTGCGGCGGCCTCAACACCAATCTGCTGCGCCTGGTGCTGTCGCAGCACAAGGCCTGGGCGGCGCAGGGCATCGAGGCCGAGTACTGCACGATCGGCAACAAGGGCCTGGGGTTCGTCAACCGCATGGGCGGAGAGATCGTCTCCCAGGTCGTCAACTACGGCGACCACCCGGCACTCGACCGGCTGATCGGCCCGGTCAAGATGCTGATAGACGGATACCTCGCAGGCCGCCTCGACGAGGTGCACGTCTTCTCGACCCGTTTCGTCAACACGATGAAGCAGGACCCGACGCACTCCACCCTGATCCCGATCCCCCAGGAATGGGTGATGCCGGGCGGCGAAGTGGTCAGGGAAACCGGAGTCGGCCTCGGCAACTGGGACTACATCTACGAGCCCGACCCGAAGACGGTGCTCGACCAGCTGCTCGTGCGCTACATCGAGACGGTGGTGTTCCAGGCCGCGGCCGACAACATCGCCTCGGAACAGTCCGCGCGCATGGTCGCGATGAAATCCGCGTCCGACAACGCGCAGAACATCATCGAGGAGCTGCAGCTCATCTACAACAAGAGCCGCCAGGCCGCGATCACCAAGGAACTCTCGGAGATCGTGGGCGGCGCCGCGGCGGTCTGAGGCTCTTCTTTCTTGCCAGTCACCAGCCCCCAGTCACCATTCACTTCTTTCGGCAGGCAAACGTCATGTCACAAGCTGCATCCGGCACCATCGTCCAGACCATCGGCGCGGTCATCGACATCGAGTTCCCGCGCGAGAGCATGCCGAGGGTGTACGACGCGCTCGTGCTCGAGGAGTCCGGCAACGCGCTGGTCGAGAAGGGCCTCACGTTCGAGGTCGAGCAGCAGCTGGGCGACGGCGTCGTCCGCACGATCGCGCTCGGCGCCTCCGACGGCCTCCAGCGCGGCATGAAGGTCCGCAACACCGGGGCTGCGATCTCGGTGCCGGTCGGCCCCGGTGTGCTCGGCCGCGTGATGGACGTGCTCGGTCGGCCGATCGACGAGCGCGGCCCGATCCAGGCCACGGAGCGTCGCGGCATCCACCAGCCCGCGCCCAAGTTCGACGAACTCGCCCCGTCGGTCGAGCTGCTCGAGACCGGCATCAAGGTCATCGACCTGATCTGCCCGTTCGCGAAGGGCGGCAAGATCGGCCTGTTCGGCGGCGCCGGCGTCGGCAAGACCGTCAACATGCTCGAGCTGATCAACAACATCGCCAAGCAGCACAGCGGCCTCTCGGTGTTCGCCGGCGTCGGCGAGCGCACGCGCGAGGGCAACGACTTCTACCACGAGATGTCGGAGGCCAAGGTCATCGTGCAGGAAGACCTCTCGCAGTCGAAGGTGGCGATGGTGTTCGGACAGATGAACGAGCCGCCGGGCAACCGCCTGCGCGTGGCGCTCACCGGCCTGACCATGGCCGAGCGCTTCCGCGACGAGGGCCGCGACATCCTCTTCTTCGTCGACAACATCTACCGCTTCACGCTCGCGGGCACCGAGGTGTCGGCGCTGCTCGGCCGCATGCCCTCGGCGGTCGGTTACCAGCCGACGCTCGCCGAGGAGATGGGTCGCCTGCAGGAGCGCATCACCTCCACCAAGGTCGGCTCGATCACCTCGATCCAGGCCGTGTACGTGCCCGCGGACGACCTCACCGACCCGTCGCCCGCGACGACCTTCGGCCACCTCGACGCGACCGTCGTGCTCTCGCGCGACATCGCGGCGCTCGGCATCTACCCGGCCGTCGACCCGCTCGACT
>CAVQQX010000122.1:0-4111 GCA_963714645.1 uncultured Gammaproteobacteria bacterium | reverse complement strand
GCTGTGTAGCTGGACTAGGAATGTGAGAATCAATTTCGCGAACTATCAATCGCTTGTGCGCGTCCCGCGCGAGCAGGTGCAGAACGTCGAGTGATGACGCGCGTGCCCCACGGATGCTGAGCTGATGCCCGCCGTCGCCCCGCCCGCCCGTCGCGGCCGGCTGTTCGTGATCGCCGCGCCCTCCGGCGCCGGCAAGACATCGCTCGTGCGCGCGTTGATGGAACGCGAGCCGCTGCGCTTCTCGATCTCATACACCACGCGACGGCAGCGCCCGAACGAGCGGCACGGCCACGACTATTTCTTCGTCGACGCGGAGGAATTCGAGGCGATGGTCACCCGCGGCGAATTCCTCGAGCACGCGCGCGTGTTCGACAACCGCTACGGCACGGCGCGGGCGCCGGTCGAGGCCGCGCTCGCCGCGGGCCAGGACCTGATCCTCGAGATCGACTGGCAGGGCGCACGCCAGGTGCGCAGCGCACTGCCCGAGTGCGTCTCGATCTTCATCCTGCCGCCGTCGCGCGACGAACTCGAGCGCCGGCTGCGCGGTCGCGGTACGGATCCCGAGGAGGTCATCCAGCGCCGGCTGCGCGATGCCGCCGCCGACATGACCCACTGGGACGAGTTCGCGCACGTCGTCGTCAACGACGACTTCGAGCACACGCTGGGCGTCCTGCAGGCCATCGTCCACGGCGACGACTCCGGCGCGACCTCCGCGGCGCGTCCGGAAATCGCGGCCCTGGCACAGGCGTTGACGCGAACGGTCCGGCCAGGCGAGCCGGGCTGAGGCGGCGCGCCGGCCCGGGGCGAGTTTCGCTTCCCGGTACCCCGCCCGCTTGCTATGCTTTCGCCCCTTTCCCTACCGCTCGGCCCGCACCGTCCATGGCTCGAATCACCGTCGAAGACTGCCTGCAGAACATCCCGAACCTCTTCCAGCTCGTGCTGGTGGCGGCACGCCGCTCGCGCAAGCTCGCGAACGGCGCGGAAGCCACGCTCGAATGGGAGAACGACAAGCCCACGGTACTCGCCTTGCGTGAAATCGCCGCCGGCCACGTCGGCGTCGAGATCCTCGAGGAGCCCGACCTGCCCCCGGCCCCGCCGCCCGAACTGATGCCCGAGCCTGAATTCATGGGGGAGTTCCGCGCGCCGCAGATCGGCCTGGGAGACTGACCCCGGCCGGGCGTCGCCGCCGCCGACATCCATGGACGTCACGTCTTCGCTGCGCAGCCTGCTGCCTTACGGAAGACGCTCCATAGGGATCAACCAGCTGATCTCGAAGCTCGAGACGTACCTGCCGCCCGACCAGGTCGAGCTCGTCCAGGACGCCTACGACTTCGCGTTCCAGGCGCACGATGGCCAGCGGCGCCGCTCCGGCGAGCCGTACATCACGCACCCCGTCGCCGTCGCGGGCCTTCTCGCCGACTTGCGGCTCGACGCGCAGACCATGGTCGCCGCGATCCTCCACGACATCATGGAGGACACTCCGAACACCAAGGAGGAGATCACCGCCCGCTTCGGCCGCGAGGTGGCGGAACTGGTCGACGGCGTGAGCAAGCTCGACCAGGTGCAGTTCCGCAGCCGTGCGGAGGCACAGGCAGAGAGCTTCCGCAAGATGCTGCTCGCGATGGTTCGCGACATCCGCGTGATCATGGTCAAGCTCGCCGACCGAACGCACAACATGCGCACGCTGGGCGCGATGCCGCCCGCCAAGCGGCGCACCATCGCGCGCGAGACGCTCGACATCTACGCGCCGATCGCGAACCGGCTCGGCATGCACGCGATCAAGCGCGAGCTCGAGGACCTGGGCTTCCGCGCGCTCTACCCGCGGCGCTACAAGGTGATCGAGACGGCCGTGAAGGCCGCGAAGGGCAACCAGAAGCAGTTCGTCGGCCGCATCTCCACCTCGCTGAAGGACGCGCTCGCGCAGGCGGGCATCCCGGCGCGGATCGAGGGCCGCGAGAAGGACGCCTACAGCATCTACGACAAGATGCGGCGCAAGAAGGTCTCGTTGAACGAGATCGTCGACGTATACGGATTCCGGCTGATCGTCGACAAGCCCGACACCTGCTACCGCACGATTGGCGTCGTGCACTCGGTGTTCAAGCCGATGCCGGGAAGGTTCAAGGACTACATCGCGATCCCGCGCGTGAACGGCTACCAGTCGCTGCACACGACGCTGTTCGGTCCGAACGGCACGCCGATCGAGGTGCAGATCCGCACCGAGGAAATGCACCGCATCGCGGAGTCCGGCATCGCCGCGCACTGGCAGTACAAGGAAGGCGGCGGCACGGGCAGCGGGCAGGGCGATCGCGCGCGCGAGTGGCTGCAGCAGCTGGTCGAGATCCAGCAGGGCGGCAACCCGGAGGAATTCCTCGAGAGCGTCAAGGTCGACCTGTTCCCCGACAAGGTCTACGTCTTCACGCCGAAGGGCGAGATCCGCCGCCTGCCGCGCGGCTCGACCTGCGTCGACTTCGCGTATGCCGTGCACACCGACGTCGGCAACCGCTGCGTCGCGGCCAAGGTCGACCGCCGCCTCGTGCCGCTGCGCACGCCGCTGCGCAACGGCCAGACGGTGGAGATCATCACGGCGAAAGGCGCGACGCCGAACCCGGCGTGGGTCAACTTCGTCGTCACCGCGAAGGCGCGCGCGTCGATCCGGCAGTACCTCAAGAACCTGAAGCGCGGCGAGGCGATCGAACTCGGCAAGCGCCTGCTCAACCAGGCGCTCGAGGAGTTTTCGCTCACGCTGCGCAAGATCCCCGCGGACGCGGTGGCCGCGGTCGTGGCCGATCTCGGCCTCAAGGCGCCGGACGAGCTGTTCGAGAAGATCGGGCTGGGCGAGCGCGTGGCGCCGTTCATCGCACGCCGGCTGCTGCCGGCGGATGCCGAGGCCGTCGCGGAAGGCATCGCGGGACCGCTCGCGATCGCCGGCACGGAGGGCCTCGTCGTCGCGTACGCGCGCTGCTGCTTCCCGATCCCGAACGACCCGATCCTCGCGAGCCTCTCGAGCGGCCGCGGCGTGGTGATCCATCGCGAGGCCTGCGGCAACCTGGCCTCGTTCCGCAAGCAGCCCGAGAAGTGGATCCCGGTCGCATGGCAGGCGGCCACGGACCGGCTGTTCCAGGTCGAGATCCGCGTCGACGCGACGAACCGCATGGGCGTGCTCGCGTCGGTGGCCTCGGCCATCGCAGGCACGCAGACGAACATCGACCGGGTCTCGGTCGTCGAACGCGACACCGACACCTCGACGCTGATCTTCGAGCTGCTGGTACACGACCGCAAGCAGCTGGCGAGCGTGATCCGGGCCGTCCGCGCGATGCCCGAGGTGCTGAAGGTCACGCGGACGCTCGCGTGAGGTCCCGCATGCGCCGCTACAAGGAATATTTGAAAGACATCCGCGCTTCCGGCGCGCATGTCTTATCCCTCGTCAACGATCTTTTGGATCTCTCCAAGATCGAAGCTGGCAAGATGGAGCTTTCGTTCTCGCGCGTCGACGCCAATGCAACCATCGCCGAATGCGCGTCGATCATGCAGGCCCAGGCCAATCAGGGTCGCGTCGTCATGCGTCTCGCGCTTGCCGCGGGCCTGCCGCCGCTGCGCGCCGATGCGCGCTCGCTCAAGCAGAATTCTGCTCAATCTTTTGTCGAATGCGGTGAAGTTCAACGAGCCGGGCGGGCAGGTCATCGTGTCAAGCGCGCTGAACGACGCCGGCTCTGTCGTCATCCGCGTCAAGGACACTGGGATCGGCATGTCGGAGGCGGATGTCGCGACCGCCTTGGAGCCGTTCCGGCAGGTTGGCGCATCGCGCAGGGCGAGCGGGACGGGGCTTGGGCTGCCGCTGACAAAGGCCTTGATCGAGGCAAATCACGCCTCATTCAGCATTAAGAGCCGTCACAACGAGGGCACGCTGATCGAAATCGCGTTTCCGCCGCCGCAAGCTCTCGCGGCGGAGTAGTCCGAACAACGATGGAAGAGGGGCCGGTAGGAAACGAAAGCTGAACCGGAGCAGCTCAGTCCGTTCGCGCGACAACGCCGACGCTTAGGCCAAGCTAGTGCTCGCCAACGGACCGTATGGAACGTAAGGCCTTAGTTTTCTTGACCTTAGCGGCCAACG
>CAVQQX010000121.1:0-12848 GCA_963714645.1 uncultured Gammaproteobacteria bacterium | reverse complement strand
AGACGCGAAGCGCAGTGCTCTTAGGTGGGCAAAGGGAATGACGGAGCCGTGGTTTTCCCCTTCGAACACCTTGTACTCGGTGTGAACTCCTGCGTTCGAAATTCGCTTCAGCAGTTGAACTCGCGGATCGAGAGCTGGAGCGTCGGTCGTAGGAGTCGCGGGCTTTCTGGACGGAATCGGCGACGCTAGTTCAAGCTCGCCAACCGTGATAAGAAGCCGAACGGTCGGGGTCGTTTTCGCGGGATGTCGAAGAAAAGCGGCCAACTCCTCGTCGAGCTTCTCGGAGCCGACCCATAGCGATGGGCTGGCGGCGATATATGTCTGGAACGAGTCGGGGCGATTCAGCATCGCGTGCAGCGTGAACAGTCCGCCGAAAGAGTGGCCAAAGAGCGCTTGCTTGGATTTGTCGACGGGGAACCGCTTTTCGACCAGTGGTTTGACTTCTGTCAGCAGAAAGGTCAGGAACTCGTCCTGACCGCCAGACTTCATCTGTCCGGCCGGTTTGCCTTGGGCTTTCGGAGAACGGGTATCCTTTTTCTTCGCCGCTCGAAACTGTTGCATTCTCTCGGGCGAAATCGGCGGGGTTAAATCGTACGACCGTCGAGCCGTGATTTCGTCGCGATTCTCGGTGGGATAACCGATGCCCACCAGCAGCACCGGACCGATGTCGCGCTGCTGCGTCCGCGCTAATGACGAGACCGTGCCAAAGGTCGCATTGGCGTCCGTGAAATAGTAGACCGGAAATCCGCCGGTCGGCGGATCCCCATCCGGCCTGCCGATGAATAGTCGATAGACTCGGCCCGTTTGGGATGGGCCTGCCGATCTCGTTCGTCGGCACGCAATGGGACGTGCTCGTCGCCGAATCCATCGCCGGGACCCCGGCCTGGAACCGGCGGTCGGACCCGTCTTCCACTCCGCGCCCGCCACCGTTGTCGCCGACGTCACCACTGGAGCAGTGGTATGCGGCCGGACGCCGCTGGGGCTCCAGCCCGCAGCTCCGTCGACTCGAGCAGGTCTATCCCGAGCCGCCCGTGGTGGTGTTCGTCTCCAACAACGAGCAGCCGAAGGTCGACTGGACGACGGTGCGCGACGCTCGTCTGCCGCTGCCGGGCCTGAAGCCGGGCGCGACGGACGATGACGTGCGCCGCGCAGTCGCCGATGCCTGGGTCGTGCGCTACCGCGAACTGCTGCGCGGGTTTCGCGACGGCCTCCCATCCGACCACTGGCGGCAGCACTCACGGTTCATCGGATACGAGGCCTACGGGCAGCCCGCGCTCGGACGCTGGGGCGGCTGGGCCGAATATTCGCTGCACAGTCGTGGTCGGATCGAGCCGTGGTCGGCGGCCTGGGACGGCGCCTCGGTCCCGTACTACACCGGGAACTGGGACGCGAGCAGCGACTTCCGCGTCTGGAGCCCGCAGGTGGAAGCCATGAACTTCGTGCCGATGCTCGAAGAGACTCGCCGGCTGTTCCCCGATTTCTGGTTCGAGATGTCGACCTGGGATGGTCGTTCCGACGAACTCGACGAGGACAAGGACGACTTCTACCGGTCCCTGGGACAGGAGTGGACCGTGCAGCGCTATGCGGGCATGGTCCAGTTCGGCATGTGGCTGTTGCGGCCGCGAGTCGTGCGGGAGTTCCGCGACACGCTTTCGTTCCGGCAGACATACGACGCGGACTTCCAGGCGGTCCTCGACGCGGTCGACCGCGTATACCGGAACCCGGTACTGAAGAAGTTCTGGCAGACCGGCCAGCTGGTGCCGAACCGCCGGGCGCCGCACCCGTACCAGAGTTCGATACCGGCGCAGTGGCAGGGGCGCGCGCGCTGGTTCATGCTCGATTCCGATGCGAATCCGGCGCGTCCCTGGGCGCTCGAAACGCCGCTGGACGTGTTTGCGCTGGCGCTGGAGATCGGCGAACGGCCGCGCCGCGAGTGGCTGGTGTACGCGCACTCGCCGCGGTCCCCTTCGACCGAGACGGTCGTCACCGTGGTGGACGGCATCGCACTCAAGGTGCTGGCCACCCGTCGCGGTTGCTTCAGCAAGGTTGCCGAAGCCGACCCCGGCACCGCGGAGCGGATTGCATGCTGACGGCGCGGGAGTTGTTGACCGTACTGCGCGGCGATGCTGCTGCATTCCCGGCCGGTCGGATCGGCGGCGCGCCGCGGGAGCCAGGCCTCGCCGGTTCGGCGGCCATGATCCTCCTGCTGTTGCTGCCGCTCACCGTGTCCGCAGTCGCGGTGGACGTCGTGCTCGTCGTGCTCGCGGTCATGGCGACGCTCGGGCCGCTGCGTGCAATGCAGGCCGTGGCGCTGGCGGCCGTCGTGAAACTCGCCAATCCGGCGCTCGTCACGCAGGGATTCGAGGCCGGGCTGCTCGCATGGCTCGTGCTGCTCGTCGCGGGGGCACGGGTGCTCGCCGGACTGCGCGCGAGCGACGTGCACGACATCGGACTTCTCTGGGCGTTTGCAGCGCTTGCGGCGCTGCTCGCCGCGTACGGCAGCACGTCCGTCTCGTTGTCGCTGATCAAGGTCGCCGCGTTCGCGTGGGCGACGACCACGGTGCTGGCCGGCACGCGCGCACTTTCATTGCCGGAAATCCGGCAACTGGCGGCCTGGTACGGCGCATTGGGACTCGTGATGCTCGTCCTGTCGCTGTCGACGCTGGTCGAGCCCGCGGTCGCTTACCTGATCAATGGCACCGGACTGCAAGGCATCACGCGTCACCCGCAGACGCTGGCGATCCTGGTCGCACCGCTGGCCGCGTTCAGCGCGACCGCCCTGATCGTGCAGCCGCGCCCCCGCTGGTACGAACTGGCCGCGACCGCGGCGGTCTGGGTGACACTCGCCATGACGGAGGCCCGCACCGGCCTGCTGGCCGCGACGGCGGGCATGATCGGCGGATTGATGCTGCGTGTCCGGGCGGCGAACCGCGCTCGAGGCTTCGCGTCGAGCGGTCGCATCGTCTTCGTCGTCGCGGCAGTCCTGGCAACGCTGGCAACGCTGGCAGTCCAGGATCGCTGGGCCGACGCCGTGGCGGGTTTCGCGTTCAAGCGTTCGGGTGAAGCGACGCTGGGCGAAGCCTTTCGGCAATCCCGCGGAGCCGGCATCGCCGAGCAGTGGCGCAACTTCACGACCAGACCCATGACGGGCCATGGCTTCGGCGTCGCCGCCGGTGGCACCCCGAAAGAGCAGATCGTCACGTTCGCCGGCGTACCCATATCCGCGCCGGTCGAAAAGGGCTTCCTGCCGACGGCGGTGCTCGAGGAAACGGGCATTTTCGGCGCACTGCTGTTGCTGGCGGCCCTGGTGAAGCTCGGGTCGCGGGCCTGGCGCAACGGCGATCCGCGCTGGTTGGCGGTCTTCGTGGCCGCCGCCGCCACGAACGCGGGCGAAGCCACGTTGCTGTCGCCCGGCGGCCCGGGCCTGCTGTTGTGGTGCGTCATGGCGCTTGCGATGCACGCCGGTCGCACGACGGGCGTCGCGACCGGGCCGGCCGCGGGGCCGAGTCCGATCGCGCGTCGGTTTCCGAACGTGATGCGATGACGCTGCGGGTGCTGCAGGTGATCAACTCGGTGAGTGCGTCCTGCGGCGGACCCACGACCGCGATGTGGAACCTGCTCGACGCCTTGAGTCTCGCCGGGATCGAGGCAGAACTGGTCACGACCGACGACGACGGGCCGACCCGTCGGCTCGACGTGCCACTGGGCGTGCCGGGTGCGGTGCGCGGGCATCGCGTCACCTTTTTCGCCCGGCAGAGCCGTTTCTACACGGCGTCGGCGCCGCTGGCGTCGTGGCTGGTGCAGCACGTGCGCCACTACGACCTGGTGGACGTGCACGGCCTGTTCAGCTTTGCCCCCGTGGTGGCCGCAACCCTGGCTCGCGCGCGCAACGTGCCGTACGTCATCCGTCCCCATGGCGTGCTGAACCGCTGGGGCCGCCAGCATCGACGACCGCGGCTCAAGCGTGCCTCGCTGCGCCTGCTCGAAGGGAGCCTGTTGCGTGATGCCTCTCTCGTCCTCTTCACGAGCGATGCGGAGCGGGAGGAAGCCAGCGAACTCGGCATCCCCTGCAGGGCTCAGGTCGTGCCGCTAGGACTCGAACGGCCGCCCTCAGGCGACGGCGTCGATCGAGACGAGCAGCTGCGCGCCGTTGCGCAGCCGGGCATGACGATCCTGTTTCTGGCGCGGATCGCTCCGATCAAGAACCTCGACGTGCTGCTCGACGCCTTCGCGCGAGTGGCGCCCCGCTTCCCGGACCTGAGGATGACCGTTGCGGGCGACGGGCCGCCAGACGCTGTGGCGGCGCTGCGCGAACGGACACGGGCGCTCGGTATCGCCGGCCGCGTCGACTGGCCGGGCTTCGTTCAGGGTGCAGCGAAGGAACGGGCGCTGCGGTCTGCGACGGTACTCGTGCTGCCGTCCGCATCGGAGAATTTCGGCCTGTCGGTCGTCGAGGCGATGGCCCGCGGAATTCCGGTCGTCGTCTCCCCGGGTGTCGCGCTCGCCACAGCGGTCGCGAGGTCCGGAGCGGGACGCGTCTGCGAGCCGGCGGTGCCTGCGCTCGCCGTGTGCCTCGACGAAATGCTCGCGAATCCCGACGCGCGGGCGGCCATGGGGGCCGCGGGACGTCGGCTGTTCGAGACCGAGTACTCGCTGGTCGCAATGGGCCGCACGCTGCGGAACGCCTACGAGGCGATCGTTGCCAGCCGGGAGCCCCGGGCGGTGACCGGATGACCGACCCGGACTTTCAGGACGTCATCGCGAACCGGGCCGCGCGGAAATACACGGAGCACGAGCAGCTGCGCAGGGTGTTCTGGAGTGTCGGCCAGTGGTTGCTGCGGCTGAGCCCGCGCCCGATGTTCGCCTGGCGACGCAGCGTGCTGCGCGCCTTCGGCGCACGAATCGGCCGCGAGGTGCGCGTGTACTCTTCGACGCGCTTCTACATGCCCTGGAACGTAGAGATCGGCGACTACGCCGCGGTCGGCGAGGACGTTTTCATCTACAGTCTTGGCAAGGTCACGATCGGGGCCGCGACGACCGTGTCGCACCGCACGCACGTCTGCGCGGGCACGCACGATCTCCGCGACCCGGAATTGCCGCTGCTCAAACCCCCGGTCATCATCGAGTCGCGCGCCTGGATCGGCACGGAGGCGTTCATCGGTCCCGGCGTGGTCGTGGGATCCGCAGCGATCGTCGGCGCGCGGGCGGTCGTCGTTCGTTCGGTGGAGCCCTGCGCGATCGTCGTTGGCAACCCCGCGCGTCGAGTCGGAACGCGGGTGATGCGCGGTCAGGACGCGACCCGCTGAAGCACGTCCACCCAGCGGCGCGCCGCCGCGTCGAAAGTGTAATTCGCGCGGTACGCATGGACGGCGTTCGCGCCGAGGCGCCGGCACAGGGCCGGGTCGGCTTTCAGGCGCAGGATTTCGCCGGCCAGTCGCGGCCCGTCGCCGCACGGCACGGTCGTGCCGCATCGCCCGCGCTCCAGCACTCGCGCGACCTCGCCACAGGCGTCACCGATGAAGACGGTCGGCCGACCGACGGCCATGACCCCGTACAGCTTGCTCGGCACCATGAGACCTTCGACGTCGGGAAGCAGGGTCACGAGATGGACGTCGGCGGCGGCCAGGCTGTCCGTCAGGCGGTCGCGCGGTTGATAGGGCAGGAAGCAGATGTTCTCGAGTCCGAGCGTGTGAGCCTGTGCTTCGAGCTCACGCATGCCCGAACCGCCGCCGATCATCAGGAAGAACACCTGCTGGTCGGTGCGCAGCAGCCGCGCCGCATCGACGATCGTGGCGTGGTCGTGTGCGCGGCCGAGATTGCCCGAATAGCCGACGACGAACCGGTCACCCAGGCGTAACTCCCGGCGCATCTCGCTGGCCGCGGCCCGCATGGGCACCCCCGGCTCCCCGACGGCCCAGTTCTCGACGATGCGCAGGCGTGACTCCGGCACGTCGCGGTGGCGCAGGTATTCCTGCATCCCCGCGCCGAGCACGACGTTCATGTTCGCCTTGCGCAGGGAACGGTCGCGCAGATGCACGAGGGTGCGCAGCACGATGTCGGGCAGTCGCGCCGCCTGCACGCGCCCGGCGATCTCGGGGAACACGTCCTGCAGCCAGTTCACCAGTCGGGCGGACCGCAGACGCACGATCGGCTCGACCACGACCGACAGCAACGGAGGGTCGGTCTTGGCGACGACGACGTCGTCCCGCCGCAAGATCATCGCGAGCTTGGCCAGCGCCGTCGGGTAGAACGTCAGGTAGTCGACGAGCCGGGCGAGTGGCGAGCGGCGGCCGAATCCCGTCGACCAGACGCGGTGCACCGTCACGCCGTCGAGCCGCTCGTCGGCCGGCAGCGGTTCGCCCGACGCCTCGTAGCGCCGGCGCGAACAGATCACGTGAACCTCGAAGCCGAGAGACGTCAGGCGACGTGCCAGGTCGGTCAACACCTGGCTCGTCGCGGAGATGTCCGGGTAATAGAAGCGGTTGACGAACACGACGCGGCGTCCCCCTCCGTCGGCAACCGGCGAGCGGGGGTTCCCGGAGTCGACGAGCAGCGGACGCCTGGCGCCGAGGGCCACGGTGTCGCCGCGTGGACGCAGGCGCGCGCTCATCGGGTCGCGCCGGCGGCAAAGGGCCGCGCCAGCGGCTCGCCGACGAAGATGCCCTGGCCCGGCATGGCAACGCTCTTCCAGTACGCCTCGATCAGCGACTCGCCTTGCAGGTAGAAATTCATCAGCAGGCCCGGGTTCGGAAACTTGGGCGGAAGGTTGCACGGCTCCACGACGGTCCCATAGCTGCCGGTCACGCCCGCCTCGAGCCACCGCAGGCTGCTCATCTGGGCGCCTCCGTCCAGCACGCCGCCGAGCGAGGTGAGGTGATCGGCGACGGCGCCCGGGAGGAAGGTATTGGTTTCGATCCCTGGCACGTCCGCCGCGCCGATGAAGTAGAACATCACGTCATCACGGTCGACCAACCCCGGCGTGGCCTCGATCCGGACGGGAACCCGCTCCGACACCAGCAGCCGCGCGTCGTCATACGCCGCGGCGCGGACGTCGCGGGTCGGGTCGCCGCTGCGCACGAGATACGCGGCGCCTCGTGGCGAGGTGTCGTCCGCGGCGATGCCGCGGTCGATGAGCGCCCGTGCCTCGGTTCTCGATCGTGCCGCGATGCTCATGGTGGGCCGGATCCCGAGATCATCCCAGGGGCGGCGGCTGGTCGACCCGAAGTACGGCGACAACCGCGTTCGGCCGCAACCGTGGGCGCAGTAGGCGGGGTCGAAACCGAACGCCATCGCGCTGGTGATCGACATGCAGGCGACGCGGTACGGCCTGAGCCACGTCAATGCATAGAACTGCACGTTGCGGGGAGTACGCACCCGCACCGCGCGACGGACGCGATCGAACTCTGCGGGTGTGAGCGACGGCTGTGCCGGATCCAGGCTGACCGTGATGACATTGGGCGGCGGAATGCCGCGCCGGCGCGCATAGTACGCGCCGGTCCACGCGCTGACGGGATCCCGCTCGTTCACGATCAGCGCGAGCTGTGCCGGCGTTGCGCCGGCCGACGGGCCGGGTTGCCACACGAGCAGCAGCGTCGCCAGAAATCGCACGACCCGCCGCACGGCGACACCCGTCCTTCCCGGCCACGCGTCCACTCAACCCGCCCGGCGGCGCGCACGCCGTTCGATCGCGGCCGCATCCGGGAAGATCCCTCCGTCCAGGCGGTCGCGCACGACCTGCTCCATGACGCCGGCGTCGACACTGCTGCCCTGATCGGCGAATGCGTAGACCAGGGCGCGGTCGCAGAGCTGGTTGATCAGTCTGGGGATGCCTCCGCTGTGGAGGTGTGCGACATCGGTCGCCCCGGGCGTGAACAGGTCCGGACTGCCCCCGGCCACCGTCAGGCGGTGGCGCACATAGGCGTGCGTCTCGTCGCGGCTCAGGCCGGACAGGTCGCACTCGACACCGACGCGCTGCGCCAGCTGCCGCAGACGTGCGCGGCCCATCGTCTCGCGCAGTTCGGGTTGCCCGACCAGCAGGAGCTGCAGGTCCACGCCGCCGCCGTCGTTGAGGTTGGAGAGGACCCGGAGCTCTTCGAGTCGCGCGGGCCCGAGGTTCTGCGCTTCATCGACGACCAGCAGCACGCGGCGCGAGCGTGCGCGCTGCCCGGCAATGTGCGTCGCAAATGCCCGGTACAGGTCGGTCATGCCGCGACGCGTCGATTCGACGCCCAGGCTGAGCGCGGCCCAGTGCAGCAGCCGGCCCGACCCGCGGTGCGTATGGTTGATCACGCCGACCTCGACGTCGGGACCCATCCGGGCGACCAGGTACCGCGTCAACGTCGTCTTGCCGCTGCCGATCTCACCCGTGAGCACGCTGATCGCGGCCTCGCTGGCGAGGCCGTATTCGAGCATCGTGATCGCCGCCTGGTGGCGCGGCGTCAGCAGCAGGAATCGCGGGTCCGGCGACAGTGAGAACGGTCGTTCGCGAAAGCCGAAATGCTGCTCGTACATGATCGGCAACCGGGATGGATCACAGGCCCCGCGACTCGCGCGATCCGTTCAACATCGTGCCGACGACGGGGGTGTCGTGCATCAGGTGCAGGCATCGCACGATGTCGTCCCGTCGCGTGCGACCCTCCTGGACCACGATCAGTGCGGCGTCCACGCAGGGCAGGAACGCGAGTGCGTCGGCGCTCTCGAGCATGGCGGGCAGGTCGTAGACGACGATGCGGTTGGCGTAACGTCGATTGACCTCCCGGGTCAGTCGTCGGGTCGAATCGGCGGCCAGCAGTTCTGCCGAGGAGGTGACGGGCCTCGCCGCCGGCAACAGGACCAGGCGGCCGAATCCTGCGGGCCGCACGAGAAGGTCGGCCACGTCCGCTTCCCCGGCCAGCCAGCGTTCGGTCCCCCGCTCGACGGAAATACCGAAGCGATCGCGCACCCCCGGTCGCTTCAGGTCCATGTCCACCAGCAGGCAGGTGTGGTCCGCCTCCTCGGCGATGCTCGCCGCGAGATTGATCGCGGTCATGGTGCGGCCATCCCCGGCGGCAGGGCTGATGATCGCCAGCGACGTGTAGCCGTGCCTGCGCAACATCTGCAGCACCTGGGTGCGCAGCATCTTGTATGCCTGGGTGGCGGGACCGGCGTCACCGGGAACGAGCACCCTGTGGCTGCGCAGCAGCGCCGGATCGACCGCGAGCGTGCGTGGCTCGGCACCTGCGCCGGCTGGCAGGTCTTCGCGCTCCGGAGTCGAATCGACAGGCAGGACGCCCGCGGGCTGCAGATCGAGCGACCGCTTGATCTCCAGCGCCTTGCGGATCTTGTCCACCCCGGACACGGCAACGTTCATGGTTCCGTCCTAGAGACCGATCTGACGAAGCAGCACGTGCCAGAGCACGTCGAGAGGCTTGAACAGCATGTGGACCAGCAGCAGGACGACGACGCAACCGCTGGCCGAAGCGGCGAACAGCAGCCGGTGCCGACCCCGGCGTGCCTCGACGTCCGCCTCCGTCTCGATCCAGGGAATCGCCGCCAGCGGCGGGACCGCCACCAGCGCGGCCAGGTCGTGCCGGCCGCGAACGCTGGTGTCCGTCTGGTCCAGCAGCAGTGCGACGCCGATCCCGAGTCCCGCCGCGACCAGCAGCCCGAGGGTCAGCAGCAGCGGAACGTTCGGACTGTCCGGCTTCTCGGGCACCAGCGGCGGATCGATCAGCGTAAACCGCTCGCCCTTCTGCTCGGTTTCGAGATTCGAAGCGAGCTGCGCTTCCATCTGCTTCTGCCGGACTTCCTGGTACTTCGCCTGCGCTCCCAGCAGCTCGCGCATCAGCGCGCTGTACTCGCGCTCTACACCCGGCGCCCGAGCCAGCCGATTGTCATAGTCCGAGATCCGGCCACGCAGCTCGGCGATCTGCCTGTGCAACGACGACTGCTCGCTCAACACGGCTTCACGTTGCGCATTGACCTGGATGTAAGCAGGATTGTCCGCAGATTCCAGCTGCTGCAGGCTCGGTGCGGTTTCGCTCGAGGAGCGCATCGCGATCTCGATCGATGCGATGATGCGCTCGAGCCGCTGTACGTCCGGATGCGTCGCCGAATAACGGGCCCGCGCCTGGGCGAGCTGCTGCCGCGCCGTCGCGAGCTGCCGGACCAGGTCCTTGCCCGCGTCAGCCGCGCCGACTTCACGTTCGAGCCCTTCCACCTCGCGCTTCAAGCGCAGGACGTCCGGGTGGTCCGGACCATAGAGTGCCGAGGCGCTGGCGAGCTCGGTGCGCAGACCCTTCAGTTTCTGCGACGTGCTCAGCACGCGATTGCCGTCGACGGTGTAGGACGGGCTGACCGGTTCGAGCTGCGCGAGCTGGGCGTCCAGGTAGACGATCTGCTGGTCGAGCATTGCGGCGCGGGCCACTGCCGCGCGCAATTCCTCGTCGGCGCGGGACATCAGCTGGAGGTTGACCTGCGACAGTTCCGGCAGCGCCTGCCGGTGGTCCGTCTTGAAATCGGCGATCCGGGTCTCGAGCGCCGCGACTTCGCTGCCGACCCGCGTCACCTCCGCCTCCAGGAAGTCGGCCGTGCCCGCGGCAAGCTTCTTGCGCGACTCGAGGTTCTCGTTCAGATAGAGCGTCGTGAGCTCATTGGCGACCTTGGCGGCCACCAGCGCCGAATGGTTGTCGAAGCTGACCGTGAACGCGATCGTGGCCTTCGTCGGACGCCCCTGACGCGGATCCACGACATCCGCGCTGATCATCTCCAGCCCGATGTCCTCGCGCATGCGCTCCAGCAGCTTTTCGCGGGGCTCCCGTTTCCGCTCCGCCGGGTACAGGTCGTACTTGCGCATGATCTCGAGCAGGTTGGCCGTGGTCATCACCCGCTGGC
Source organism: uncultured Gammaproteobacteria bacterium (assembly GCA_963714645.1). Taxonomy (GTDB): domain Bacteria; phylum Pseudomonadota; class Gammaproteobacteria; order Steroidobacterales; family Steroidobacteraceae; genus RPQJ01. The sequence goes on along the minus strand of CAVQQX010000121.1, from coordinate 1,976 downwards.
TGATGGTGCGGACGCGCTGGTCGGCGAAGCTGGTGATGGCGGCCCGGACGAATTCGTCGGGGACCTCCTGCTGCTCGATGAGCACCGTTGCGGTCGAACGGTACGTGGGCGGCCACAGGAACGCGGTGGCCACCGTCAACGCCAGCACCGACGCGAATGTCAGCAGTGCGGGCCGGCGGCGACGCCGCAGTACGCGCAGACGGTCGAGCAGTGACCCGGTGCCCGGCGCGGCAGACCCGAGCACGCTCGGGTCGATGGCGGACGCGTGTGCATTCATGGTTCGGTTCAGAATGATTTCGAGCGTGCGCGGCCGCGCCAGGAGAAGCCGGCGCTGATGACGTTCGACTGGGGCGATCCGTCGTCGTCCCGCAACGTGTGCGACACGGCCAGGCGCCAGGACCAGGCGTCGGCGGGCCGCCAATCGAGGCTGGCTCCGGCACTGATCGTCCCGTAATTGTCCTGCGGCGCTGCCGGCCGGTTCTCGACGTCCGAATACAGCTCGCCGTTCAGGTACGCCGTCAGGTTCAGGCTCTGCCGCAAGCGGTGCACCCACGTGGCATTCAGCGCGTCACGTACCTGAAGCCGCCCCTGCGCGGCGGCCGGGCTCAGCAGGTGCTGGGCGGCAATCGACAGCTCGGATCGCTCCCACGTTCCGATCAGCGAGGCACGATAGGATATGCCCGTGCCCGGGTCGCGGCCGTTGATGTCGGAGATCGTCGGGCCCGCGGAGAGGCTCATCGACCACCGCTGGTTCCAGGCGTGGTCCACGCCGAGCCCCAGAGTGAGCTCGCGAGAGCGCACGCCGGTTCCCGCGGTCTGCAGCTGCGCCATGCGGGCGATGACGTTCACACTGGTCTGTTCCGCCACGCCGTGTCCGACCGAGGCGCTGGCGAGCCAGTACTGGTAGTCGAAGAGACCCAGCCGGATGCCGTTCTCGTACGTCACGTCCTGGTACGAGACCGCGCCCTCGAGGCTCGTCCGTCGGGTCAGGCTGCGCGTTGCAGACGCGCCGGCGGTCAGCGATTCGCGGGGAATGTTCTGGTCGACCGTCCCCGTCGCGGCAAACTGGCTCGTCAGCGTGTACTCGCGGCCGTAGCCGGCATCGAGGCGGTAGTGGCCTCGCTCCGTCGTGCGCAGGTAGCCCGCGCCGAGGAGAAGGTCGCGCGAGTCGAGTTCGTCCTGGCCCGTGTAGCGCCGCGCGACCAATCGCGGTGAAAAATCCCAACGCCAGGATTCGCCGCTCCACGCGGCCTGCAACCCGACGTCGGCAATCAGGCCCAGGACGGGGTCGGCGCCGTCCGCCACGAGATTTGGATTGTCGTTGTACTCGGACCTTCCGGACAGCGTGGACTGCAGGCGCAATTCCTCGGCGAAAGACGGCGGTGCGAGGCCGGCCAGGATCAGTATCCACGCTGCGCGCCACGTCGTTGCAGGACGGGGATTCACGGCACGACGACGGTGTCGCCCCCGTCCAGCAGGATGTTCTGGGCCAGGCTGCGGCCCTGCTCGACCTCGGAATAGCGAAACGGTATCGACTGGAGGGAGCCATCCGGCTTGCGGCGCAGGATGTGCACGTCGTTGGGCGAGGCGTAGGGCGTCATCCCGCCGGCCAGACTGATGGCCTGCATCACATCGACGGGCTTGCCGAACGGAAATTCGCCGGGCCGATTGACCTTGCCGAGGACGTAGATCTTGTTGCCCCCCGACAGCTTGAGGGCGACCGTCACGGCAGCGTCGGGCACGTAGGTCTCCAGCCGTCGCGTAATCTCCTGCCGCAGCGCTTCGACCGTCATTCCCCTGGCCGCGATGTCCCCGGCGAGCGGAAACGAGAGTGCGCCGTCGGACCGCACGAGCACCTCGCCCTGCAGATCCGGCTCCTTCCACACGGACACGATCAGGAAATCGCCTGCCTGTATGCGGTAAGGCTCGATGGCCGGCGGCGGGACGGGGGCCGTCGCATCGGCCGCGAGCCGGCG
>CAVQQX010000120.1:0-10827 GCA_963714645.1 uncultured Gammaproteobacteria bacterium | reverse complement strand
TGGTTCGGTTGGTCTTGCTCTCGTGAGCATGCGCGTCACTGGATGCCGGGCAGCCAGTGCTCGGCATTCGACGGTTCCCGCGGCCGCGGGAACGGCGGCGCGCGCGAGCCGTCCGGCTTCAGCAGACCGCCCGGCGCCGCCGAGATCACGTTGCCGCAGGCGCCGGTGCCGATCCAGTCGAGCGCGGCCTGCACCAGGCTGTCCGCGGCACTGCCGAGCGGCGCATCGAGCGTGTCCGGCGCGGCGCAGGCGAACTGCATCGTCGGTGCGAGCCCGTCGTAATAGTCGCCTTCGCTGTCCGCATTTTCGAGCTTGAACGCGATGAGACGCAGGCGGTCCTGGCAGCCCGCGAGGTCGAAGGCGAGCTGACCGACCGGCTTGCCGAGCGTGTCGGCGCCGACGATCGCGGTTTCGACCCACGGCTTCATCGCATTGACGTTGAGTTCGCTCGCGGAGGCGGTCCCCTCCGTCGTCAGGAATGCGATGCGCACTGGCGTCACGGATTGCGGTTGCGGCACGAACCGCACGGTGGAGTTCTGGTTCGAGCGTGCGGCATTGTGGATGACGCGGTACTGCACGTCGCTGGTCGAGCGCGCGTCGCCGAGCAGGTCGTCGATCAGCTCGGCCGTGTTGACGAGGCCGCCGCCGTTGTAGCGCAGGTCGACGATGTAGTACTGCAGGCCTTGCTGGCGGAACGTCGCGAACGCCGTGCGCAGCTGCGCGTCGGCAGTCGAGATGTGGCTTCGCAGGTGCACGTAGCCCACGCCGGTCGTGCCGGCGAGCGGGAAGACCTCGACGCCGTAGTCGTCGGGCACGGGATCGAGCGAGACCGTGCGCTTGGTCATGTCCGCGTCGTAGGTCGAGCCGTCGAGCCTGCGCAGCGTCAGCACGCGACGCACCCCGTCCTCTGCGGGACCCAGCAGGTCGGAAAGGTTCTCGTCGCCGATCGCCGTGCCGTCGACCTGGAGCACTTCGTCGCCGCGCGCGAGCCCGGCCTCGCTCGCCGGGCTGCCGTGGTAGACGTCGATGATCATCGGCCGGTTGCCGTCGTCGACGCGGTTGCGAAAGCCGAAGCCGACGAACTCGCCTTCGCCGAACAGCGAGTCCTCGGCGGCGCGGGTCGTCAGGTAGCTGAAGAAGCGATCCCTCCCCTGGGCACGCGCGGTCGCCGTGAGCGCGTCGAGCAGTTCCTCGGCCGTCGCATAAGAACCCAGATTCACCGACGCGGGCAGGGTCTCGGGGAACAGGTACCAGTCCTGCGCGACGTCGAGCAGCCACTCCTTGCGCGCGGCTTCGCCGCAGGCGCCCCCGCCCTCGTCGCCGTGCGAGCCGTTGCCACCGCTGCCACCGCCGCAGGCCGCGAGGAAGGTCGCAGCCACGAGCGCGGACCCCCGCAGAAGCCTGGATCCACAACGGCCGGCCTCGACTGTGCCACTGGTCGAAAACATCGACCCGAAGTGTGGGCGTGACCGACGTCCGCCGCCACACGTCGCCGCGGCCGCTCGTCGGCGTTTTTTACATATCACTTGCGAATTCCAGCGTAGCGGACGGTAACCCATTGATTTACGGTCGAGCGTGCGCGAGGCAGTGATTTTGCACTGATTTTGCACAAGGAACGGCCGCCTGTGCCTCGTGACAGAGGCGGAATCGCACACGGAAACCGGGGAAATGATCCTGCGCGCGTCGACCGCGCGGCCGGGATGGCACGGCGCAGGCTCGTGCCAACCCAAAGGGTCGAGGCGCGTGCCGAGTCGAGCGGGACCCGGGGAGCCACATGCGTCCGCTCGTGCCGTATTACACGCGACCGGGACTCAGCACGGCGGCCACGCTGCACTACGAGTTCTGACAGGTTGCGACGCAGGCGATGCGGCGGTCCGCCCGGGGCCCGTGGTCAAGCGTCGCGACGCGGCTTGGCTCGCGCGTAACGATTCATCAGCGGCGTGACGGATACGCCGTGCAACACGATCGACGCAGCCACCATCGCGAGCGTGAGCCCGACGAGCCGTGTCGCGAGTTCCGGGGGCAAGCCGTGGTTGATCGCGAACATCAGGTAATAGATCGAGCCGATGCCGCGGATGCCGAACCACGCGATGAGCCGCCATTGCTCGGGCACGACCGGGGCGCCGAGCAGTCCGATGCCGACGGCCAGCGGCCTCACCAGCACGAGCGTCGCCGCGACCAGCCAGTACGCCGCGACGTCGCGCGCGACCAGGTGGAGCATGCTGCCCACGACGAGCACGACCGCGAGCTCCGCGATGCGTTCCAGCTGCTCGTTGAAACTCTGGACTTCCCGCGCCATCACGGTTCCGGCGTAGCGCGAGTCCGTCGACAGCTCGGTGGCGTCGCGTGTCGACTCGAGTGGACTTCGTGCGGGGGCCTCCCCGGGCTCGTCCGCGTGCTGCACGCGCTGCAGCGCCACGCCCGCGGCGAGCACCGCGAGGAAGCCGTAGGCGAGGCTCAGGATCGCGAGGCCGTAGGTCACGGCGATGAGGCCGAGACCGAGAAACTCGTCGAGCCCCACGGACAGACGGTGCTGCGTCCTCAGGTACACGACCAGCCGTCCGAGGGCGGCGCCGCACGCGGCGCCGATCGCGAGTCCTGCGCCGACGGCCCACACCACGTCGACGGCGAACCAGCGCCAGCCCCCGGCGCCGAGGTCGTGCAGGCCGAGCAGCCCGAGGCCCAGCATCACGAACGGAAACGCGGTGCCGTCGTTGAGCCCGCCTTCCGCGGACAGGCTGAAACGCAACCGGTCGCGGTCGTCTGCCGCGACCACCTGCACGTCGGAGGCGAGCACGGGGTCGGTCGGGGCGAGGATCGCGCCGAGCAGCACGGCGGCGCCGACCGGCATCCCCAGGCCGAAGTACGCAATGGCCGCGACCATCGCGACGGTCGCGATCATCGAGACGGAAGCCAGTCGCAGCGCGATGCGCCAGCGTTCGTCGGAGAGCGGCACGCCGAGCTTGAGCCCGATCGAGAACAGCGAGATCAGCACGGCCACCTCCGCCGCCCGCTCGAGCAGGACGGCGTGCGACAGTGGACTGGGGGCGGCCAGCGCGAGTCCGACGGGCCCGAGGCCCGCACCCACGGCGAGATAGAGCATGCCTGTGCTGACCGGCAGGCGCCGGAGGTAACTCCCGGCCAGCGCCATCGTGACCAGCAATGCCCCGACGATGAATGCCCACAGTCCGAAGTGCATGTGGCCCATGTCCTGCGACACGACCGTATCGTGCCGGGGTCGAGCCTAGCGCAGCGCGCGATCGGTGTCGGTAGGCCGGGCGGTGGCTCGCGTCGCGGGACCGTCCTGTCGACGACGACGATCGCGGACTTCTGATCCTTGCCGTTCCAGACCGAGAACCAGACCTCGACGGCCGCCCGGGCGACGCTTCACTCGCGCGAATCGAGGATCTCGAGCAGGCGGGCGCGGCTCGGCACGAGCAGATTGCGACCGTGCACCTCGATCGCGCCTGAATCGGCGAGATTGCGCAGGATGCGCGAGAGCGTCTCCGGTTTCATGGACAGGCGGGAGGCGATCTCCTGGCGCGATTCGTGGAGCTGGATTTCGCACGGTCCGTCGTCATCCGGCGGCAGCCGCGACTCGAGCGTGCGTACGAGCCGGTGGGTCGCGCTCTCGAGGGTCAGGTACTCGATCTCGCGCAGGCGCACGTGGAGCCGCTGGCTCAGGTGGCCGAGCATGCGCAGGCAGGTCTCGGGGCTCTCGCGCAGCATCGCGATGTAGCCGGCGCTCGAGAAGCAGGCGATGCGCGAGGGGAGCGCGGCGACGGCGGAGACGGGATAGGCCGAGCCGGACATGAACATGACGGCCTCGGCGAAGCTCTGTCCCGGCCCGAGGATGTCGACGATCTTCTCCTCGCCCGTCTTGGAATACAGGACGAGGTTCACCTGTCCCTCCAGCACGACGTAGAAGTGCCGGGACGGCTCGCCGCGATCGAACAGCACCTGCCCCGTGTCGGCTTCGACGACTCGAGCCGACGACAGCAGCCGCTGCAGCTGTGGCGGCGCCAGCCCGGCGAAGAGATGGTGCGTGCGGACGCTCGCGAGCGGCGTTGGATCCAGGACGGTCATGGGAGGAAGCCCGGGCACCGGACGAGGTGCCGGCATTCTAGGGCGTTGGCGGCACGCAGGCGCGACGGGTTCGCGGCGGGGACGGCAGGTGCCCACGGAATCGCCGGCCTTCAGTCCGCCACGAACCGGCCGAACACCCCGAGCGGATGATGGGTCAAGGCCACGGACACTACGCCGCCGATCGTGACCAGCGCGGCGACGAACGCGGCGGCACGGAAGCCGCGGCTGCGACCCGGGCGCAGCGCCAGGCTGCCGAGCACGATGTAGACGACCAGCAGTCCCACCTTCACGGTGAGCCACGCCGACTGGTAGGGATACTGGTGGATCACGGTCATCAATATCAGCGCCGCCGTGAGCAGCAGGGTGTCGATCGCATAAGACGGAAACTTGAGCCACGGGGCGTTCACGCGTGACGACCCGGTGAGCATCAGCAGGCCGCGCAGCGCGAACAGCGCGACCGAGCAGGCCGCGAGCGTGATGTGGGCATGACGCAGCGCAAGGTACCACTGCGCCATCACCCAGGCTTCCCGTCGATCCGTGGCGCGAGATAGATGCCGCTCACGCGCGCGAACCACGTCCCGATGGCCCCCAGCCAGAGCACGAGGCTCGCGAGCAGCGCACACTGAACGATGCGGGGCGCGGTCGCGATTTCACCGGCAACGCGCGTCGCGGCGGCGACCTGCAGCACGAGGAAGCACCCGAGCGTAAGACTGTCCATCCGCAGCGGCCGGCCCGAATGGCCCATCGTGACGCGGGTGACCATGGCGACGAGCATCGCGCCAAAGAACCCCATGCCGAGCGCATGGACAGGCGCACGCCCGAGCGCCCATTGACCCGTGAGCAGGAAGCTCGTGTCCCGGACGGCCTGCAGCAGCACCGCGATGGGCAGCCAGGCAAACCCGGCGTACAGGCTCCAGAGCAGCGGGTTGCCCCGCGCGCCCGAGGACGTCCAGCGCAGGGCGCAGAGGGCGCTCAGGGCGAACAGCGCCGCGTCCACCCACGGCAGCAGCGCCAGTGCGCCCGCGGTGCCGAGCAGCACGCGAGCGCAGGCGAGCGCCACGACGGCGACGAGCACCCAGAGCGGTCGCCATGGCACGTAATTCGCGATGACGCCCTGCGAGAAGAACGGGATCATGCGGTGGCACACCGCGAAGAACACCGGCAGCAGGCCGCCCCAGAGTGACGTGCGAACGGCAAAATGCAGGGCGAAGTCGTCGGCCGTCGCCACACCGAGAGTGAAGCCGGCGAGCGCCACGAACTGCACGCACAGTGCCGCGAGCACGACGACGGCATGGGCGACGAGCTCCGGCGCGCCGAGCAGCACCCGGAACAGCGCCCATAGCGTGATTGCCGATGCGAGCCCGACCAGCAGGCACGCGGTCAGCAGCCATGGGGTGCCGGACAGCGTGCCGACGAGCCAGGCGACGGTACCGGCTGCAAACAGGGTTGCGGTCGAGACGTATTCGAGTCGCGTGACGGACGGGCCGTTCATCCAGCGCGGGAACACGGTGAACAGGAAACCGCAGAAGATCGTGGGGAACACGGCGAACAGCATCAGGAACGCGTGGGCCCAGATCGGCGCAGGCAGCAGCACCAGGGCGAACGCGGGCGCGCCGTGGACCCGTGCGACGAGGTGCAGCCCCCACCACGCGGTGGCGGCCACCAGGCCCAGCAGCCCGGCGAAGAAGAGCGTGCGATGCGGAGCCGCGGTCAACGGCAGGGAAGCGCGGGAGGGCCGCGGCGGATTCATGTGCGCGCCCGTCCCGGCGGCGTGAGAGTCATGAGTGCGATCCTCGCAAATCGGCCCCGAACGAAAAACCGCGGGCGCCCTCGTGGACGCCCGCTGCCGGAACCAGGGGTCAGCGCCCCGAACCGGCCGCCGATCCGGCGGACGGCGTCCCCACCACCACGGTGTCCTGCTTCGTCCGGCCGACGAACAGCCGGAGTACGAACAGTGCCAGCAGGCCGACGCCGACGCTGAAGATCACGTCCCCCGGCATGCGCAACCAGACGATCGTCTGGATCAGCGGCTGCTGCAGAAACTCGGCCGACCGCGCGTACCAGAACCCGTGCGTCACCGCGGCGTGCACCTGCAGCAGGCCCTGCGGGGCGAGCGACAGCAATGCCATCGCCGCGAGCCCGCCGTTGAGGGTCCAGAACGCGCCCTTGAGCAGCTTCTCGTCCCAGATGCCCGTGCGGTTCAGGCCGCGCATGCAGAACAGCATCAGCCCGATGCCGAGCATGCCGTAGACGCCGAAGAGCGCCGTGTGGCCGTGGAGCGGCGTCGTGTTGAGACCCTGCATGTAGTAGAGCGCGAGCGGGGGATTGATCAGGAAGCCGAAGAGCCCGGCGCCGACCATGTTCCAGAACGCCACTGCGACGAAGAACAGGATCGGCCAGCGATAGGCCGCGATCCAGGGCTTGGCCTTGCTGTGCCTGTAGTTCTCGAGGGCCTCGAACCCGATCAGCACCAGCGGCACGACTTCGAGCGCCGAGAACGCGGCGCCGAAGGCCAGTACCGACGTCGGCGTGCCCGTCCAGTAGAGGTGGTGCAGCGTGCCGAGCACTCCGCCGGTCAGGAACACGACCGTCGCGAACAGCACGGCGTTGGTCGCCGACCTGCCGCGCACGAGGCCGAGCTTCGTGAACAGGAAGGCGATGACTGCGGTCGCGAAGACCTCGAAGAACCCCTCGACCCACAGGTGCACCACCCACCAGCGCCAGTACTCGACCATCGAGAGGTGCGTGTTGCGGCCCCACATGAGGCCTGCGCCGTAGAACAGGCCGATCGCGATCGTCGACAGGAACAGCAGCATGGTGATCGAGCGGCCGTCGTCGCGGCGCTTGAGCGCCGGCCACAACGCGCGCCCGACCAGCCCGAGCCACAGCATGAGGCCGACGAACAGGAAGATCTGCCAGAACCGGCCGATGTCGGTGTACTCGTAGCCCTGGTGGCCGAACCAGAAGTTGGCGGCGAGGCCCATCTTCTGCATCACGGCGAACCACTGACCGCCGAGCGCGCCGACCACGATGACCAGCAGGCAGGTGAACAGGAAGTTGACGCCGAGGCGCTGGAACTTCGGCTCGTGACCCGAGATCGCCGGTGCGATGTACAGCCCCGTAGCGAGCCAGGCCGTGGCGATCCAGAGCACCGCGAGCTGCAGGTGCCAGCTGCGGGTGACCGAGTAGGGCAGGATCTCCGAGAGTTGCAGCCCGTAGAACGACTGGCCCTCGACGGCATAGTGCGCGGTGATGCCGCCGAGCACGACCTGCAGCACGATCAGCGCCGTGACGACCCAGAAGTACTTGGCCGTCGCCTTCATCGAGGGTGTCGGCTGCAACGCGCGGAGCGGGTCGCTGTCGGGAACGACCGGCGCCGGTTCCCTGCCCTGGACCGATGCGTGGTACCAGGCGAGCGCGCCTATGCCGGCGAGCATCACGAAGATGCTGACGAACGTCCACATGAACGTGGGCGCCGTGGGTGCGTTGCCGACGAGCGGCTCGGCTGGCCAGTTGCTGGTGTAGGTGACGTCGTCACCCGGGCGATTCGTCGTCGTGGACCAGGAGGTCCAGAAGAAGAACGCCGTCAGCGCCGCGCGCCGTGACGGGTCGGCGATGGTGTCCTGCTTCATCGCGTACTGCGCGCGCAGGGTGTTGAGTTCGAGCGCGGAGCCGAACAGGCCGTCGTAGTGCCGGGCGACCTCGGTCATGGCGGCGGCGCGGTCCTCGGACACCGTGACGACGCCGGTCGCGGCGTCGTAGGAGTTCGTGCGCAGCTCCTGCTGCAGTCGCGCCTTGAGCGCGGCCTGCTGCTCGGCGCCGAGCGAGGCGTACGGCGTGCCGTGATCGCGCTGGGCCCAGATCTCGAGCAATGCGGTCGCCTCGCGGTGCAGCCAGTCGGCCGACCAGTCCGGCGCGACGTAGGCCCCGTGACCCCAGATCGAGCCGAGCTGGTGACCGCCCGTGGTCTGCCAGACCTGGCGTCCGGTCTCGATGTCTTGGCGTGTGAAGAGCGTCCGGCCGCTCGTGGTCGCGACCGCGGCGGGCATGGGGGGTGCCGCGAGGTAGATCTCCCGGCCGAGGAACAGCAGGGTCCCGAACGACAGCAGCATGATCGCTGCGAGGACCTTCCACAGCTTGCGTGTATCTGACATGACGTCGACTCCGGTGGCGGTCTGCGGTTGCACCGCGGGGATGTGCGCATGCTGCGACGACGGCATTGCGATCGCCTTGACCGAAGTCAAACGCGGGACGCAGCTGACCAGGTATTGGCCGCAGCCGCATTGCGCAGTGACGACGCGGCACCGGACCGATATCCTCGGGACTGCCCGCAGGGACTGCCTTGGGAATCGAAGGATGCCGAACGGCGACTATTCCGACGCACTGGTGATTTTCGGCATCACGGGCGATCTCGCCTTCAAGAAGATCATCCCGGCCCTCGAGAACCTCGAGCGCCGCGGCCGGCTGCCCCCGGTCGTGGTCGGCGTCGCGCGCGGCGGGCTCACGGCCGCGGCGGTGATCGCGAGGATGCACGAAAGCCTCGCGCAGCACGGCGATACCACCGACGCCGCCGCACTGCGGCGGCTGGAATCCAAGCTGCGCTACGTCGACGGCGATTACCGTGACGATGCGACCTTCCGCGCCCTGCACGATGCGCTCGCCGGTGCGCAGCGCCCGTGCCACTACCTGGCGATCCCGCCCAGCCTCTTCGCGTCGGTCGCGGAAAGGCTCGGTACCTCCGGCTGCGCCACCAATGCGCGCGTCGTCGTCGAGAAGCCGCTCGGCCGCGACCTGCCGAGCGCGCGGACGATCAACTTCGCGTTGCAGAAAGTCTTCGCCGAACCCTCGATCTACCGGATCGATCATTTCCTCGGCAAGGAGCCGGTGCAGAACCTGCTGTATTTCCGGTTCGCCAACTCGATCATCGAACCCGTCTGGAACCGCACGCACATCGAGCACGTGCAGATCACGATGGCGGAGCATTTCGGGGTCGAGGGCCGCGGGCGACTGTACGAGGAACTCGGCGCAGTGCGCGACGTCGTGCAGAACCACCTGCTGCAGGTGCTGTCGATCCTGGCGATGGAACCCCCCGTCGGCGCCACTGCCACTGCGATTCGCGACGAGAAGATCAAGGTGCTGCGCGCCGTGCGCGCGCCCGAGCGTCGCGACATCGTGCGGGGCCAGTACGTCGGCTATCGCAGCGAGGAAGGCGTCGCGGCCAATTCCGACGTCGAGACCTACGCGGCGATGCGTTTCGAGATCGATTCCTGGCGCTGGGCCGGCGTCCCGTTCTTCGTGCGTACGGGCAAGCGGCTCGCGGTGACCGCGACCGAGGTCATGGCGACGTTGCGCCGGCCGCCGCAGCGGCTGTTCGACGAACCGGTCCCGCCACGCACGAATTACCTGCGTTTCCGGCTCGGCCCCGATCGCGTTGCGATCGCACTCGGCGCGCGCGTCAAGGCCGCGGGCGAGGCGATGGCGGGGCGCGAGACCGAGCTGCTCGCCTGCAGTTCCCAGGCCGACGAGATGCTCCCGTACGAGCGGCTGCTGGGCGATGCGCTGCGTGGCGATCCGATGCTCTTTGCACGCCAGGACTCGGTCGAGGTCGCGTGGGACATCGCCGACCGGTTGCTCGCGAGCGGACCGCAGGCCGAGCCGTATGCCCCGGCGAGTTGGGGCCCGGCGGCTGCGAATCGCATGGTCGAGCGGCACGGAGGATGGTACGACCCGCCGTCGGAGCCTGGCGCTCCCTCGTGCGATTGACGGTGGCCGAGGACGCCGCCGACGCTGCCGCAACGGCGGCTCGACGGCTGGTGGAGGCGGTGCTCGAGGCCTGCGCCGCCCGCGGCCGCGCGGTGATCGCCGTGAGTGGCGGCACGACGCCGTGGCAGATGTTGCGGGTATTCGTGCGCGCGTCCCTGCCGTGGGAATCGGTGCACGTCGCGCAGGTCGACGAGCGTTGCGTGCCGCGCGACGATCCGCGTCGCAACCTGCAACGGCTCGAACGAATCCTGGTGCACGACGGACCGCTGCCCGCGGCGAACCTGCTGGCGATGCCGGTCGACGTCGACGACGAGGACCGCGCGGCGCGCGACTATGCCGCCGCGCTCGCAGCGGTCACCGGAACCCGGGTGACCCTGGACCTGGTGCAGCTCGGTCTGGGGACGGACGGCCACACGGCGTCGCTCGTGCCGGGCGACCCCGTGCTGGACATCCGTGACGCGCCGGTCGGCTACACGCGCGGCCCGTACGAAGGGGCCCGGCGAATGACCCTGACGTTCGCGACACTGGCCGACGCGCGCGAGCGACTGTGGCTCGTGACCGGGCGTTCGAAGCGGGCCGCGCTCGCCGCGCTGCTCGCAGGAGCCGCAGACTCACCGGCGGTGCGAGTTCCGCGCACTGCGAGTGTCGTGATCGCCGACCGCGAGGCCACCGGCGACCTGCCCACACGACCCCCCTGAGCGTCGCGCACCGGGCCCGCACGTCCGTTCGTTCAGGATGCCGGCTTGGCCGGATTCGACTTGACCGTGTGGCCGCCGAACGCCTGGCGCATGCGCGCGAGCAACCGGTTCGTGTAGTCCGCGCGGTCCTGGCTTGCGAACCTTTCCATCAGGGCCAGCGTCATGACGGGCGTCGGCACGCCCAGGTCGATCGATTCGTGCGCGGTCCAGCGGCCTTCGCCCGAATCGGCGACGAACGGGGCGAGCCCGGCGAGGTCGGCGTCTTCGGCGAGGAACTCGG
>CAVQQX010000119.1:0-8001 GCA_963714645.1 uncultured Gammaproteobacteria bacterium | reverse complement strand
GGATGATCAAAAGCGGCCAGGTGGAGGATCTCGCGCAGGTCGGCTTTCGTTCGTCACCGCCATCGCCGAGCCGCAGATCGATACGCTCATCGAGGCGCGCCTGATCCAGATGGAACTGTTCGGTGCCGAGGTTTCTGCGAGGTGGAGCGAGGGACGGCGTGCGCTATGTGCTGCGGCGCAATCCCCGTCGCGCCGAACAACTCGCGGCTTCGCGCGCCGAACAGAGAACAGGCCGCCGTCGTGCAGTTGCTCCAGGACCGCAATGGCTATTTGGAGAAGCACCTCCGGGCCAAGGTCGCGACGGCGGAGAAGGCGTTGCGCGCCAGGATCGCACAACTGAAGATTGCGGCTTGGCTGGATGTGCGGAGCGAAGGCCGAGTCTTGAAGCTAACGGTGAACCAGCCGGCTCTGGAAGAGGCTTCGCGGCTGGACGGTTGTTACGTGATCAAGACCGACCTTCCCGCCAGCGCCGTTTCCAAGCAGGTGGTGCATGATCGCTATAAGGAACTGACCCTCGTCGAGCAGGCCTTCCGCACATGCAAAACCACGCACCTGGAAACCCGCCCTATCTACGTGCGCACGGCGGAGCACACCCGCGGACATGTGCTGGTGGTGATGCTGGCCTATCTGATCCGGCGCGAACTGAGCCGGGCATGGGCCTCGCTGGATGTCACCGTGGAAGAAGGGCTGCATCAGTTGCAGACCCTCTGCTCCACCGAGGTGCAGGTGGACGGAGGTGGCGGCTGCCTGCGCATCCCCACGCCGAGCACCGGCGCAGCCGCTCTGCTCCAGGCGCTGAAGATCCAGATGCCGGAAGCGCTGCCGCACACAGACACTCCTGTGGTCACGCGCAAACGACTCCCCGCGAACCGAAAACCCCGTTAAGAATCCGTAGGTTGCCGGGAAAACCCTACTCCGTCTCAGGGGTGAACGTTCCGCCACAAAGGCTCAAACTGAGCCGCTGAGAACCGTAATCGAAACTCCCGGGCAGCGCGGAAGCTTCACCGCGTTGCCCCTCACCTTCACCGCCGGCAATTGCTGCCACACCGGGCTCCGGTCGTCCGGTCCGGCGCCCGAGAAGCGGTAGACCTTCACCTCGCGAAACTTGACCGCCGGCGGAACGCGACCGCCGCATCCGCCTCTTCGTAGCCGCGGTTGACCACCCAGACGCTCATCTGTTTTCCGTCGGCGCTGCGGCTCGCGTAACCGCCCACCATGCCCGTGCCGCCCTCGACGCCGATCAGCTTCTCTTGGACGAACTGGCCCCACAGCGCCACGGCCCGACCCGGCCGGCAAAATCTGGTTGTCCTTGTCCAGCGCGTACCATTGGCTCCTGGCGGCCTCCTTGTCGTTCATCCAGCGCGTGGTCCATAACATGTCGGACAGCACGCGCGCGTCCTGCATCACCCGCCCAAACGTCTCGAACGTGACCAGCGCGTGGCCCAGCGTATTGTCCCCGCTCCATCCGTCCTTGCTATAGTCCTTGGAGTTGCTCTCCACGACGAAGACCTTCAGTTGGGGCGCGTAACCGGCCGCGATCTCGGCGAGGTCGAGCTTGATGTATTGCAGCGACAGGGTCTCCGGCGTCATGAACTGCGAGAGATTCTTCTGGTAATAGGACGACACCTGCTCCGGGGTCACGGACACCTGGTCAGCGTAAGCCGATGCCGGAATCACTGCATAGGACACGTCTCGGGTCTCGCCTTCGAGCTCGATCCGCCGGCGCAGTTCGCCCGGCGTCACGAACGAGGAGGCCGCGATGTGGTTGCGCAGCTGCGTCAGCTCGAGGTCGCGGCGGAACTCCCGCTCGAATTCCGCCTCGTTGCGACCCTGCTGGCGCAGCAGCGCAGCATACCGGTCGCGCGAAAAGCGCCCGTCGACCTGCAGGGCCGGGATCTGCTGCAGCGTCTCGGCCAGCTCGCGGTCGCTCACACGGTAGCCGCTCGCGCGCGCGCGTTGCGCGAGCAGTTCACGGTCGATGAACTCTTCGAGGAGCTTCTGCTGTTCCGCCTCGACCAGGGCCGGCGGCAGTTCGTCACGCTGCTGCTGCTGCAGCTCGGACTGCCGGTCCTGCCACGACCTGAGCACCAGCGGCGCGGGGATGCTCTCGCCGTTCACCTTGGCAGCGGCCGAGGTGACCGAGGACTCGAACCGGATGCCCCAGAAGATGAACACGACCGCGATCGCGCCCAGGAACAGCACGGCGACCCATCCGGAAATCTTGTCGCGAATTTTCTGCAGCATGCATGTGCCGTCGTATAGCCGTCGGTGGACGTCCCGCGGCAAGTTTAAGGCTGACCTACCCGCAAGCGCGCGCCGCAAGCGCGCGGCATGCGCACATCCGCGGACTCCCAGATGCGCGAAAGCCCGCGCGCGGCGGGCTTTCGTCAGGCCAGAAGTGGCGGAGTGGACGGGACTCGAACCCGCGACCCCCGGCGTGACAGGCCGGTATTCTAACCGACTGAACTACCACTCCGCGTGATTCTGGTGGGTGCTGAGGGGATCGAACCCCCGACCTACGCCTTGTAAGGGCGTCGCTCTCCCAGCTGAGCTAAGCACCCGCACCTCTCTGGGAGCCCGCTAGTTTACGGCATCCTTCAGGCCTTTGCCAGCCTTGAACCCGGGTACATTGCTGGCGGGAATCTCGATCGCCTCGCCCGTGCGCGGGTTGCGACCGGTGCGTGCGGCACGCGCCTTCGTCGCGAATGTGCCGAAGCCCGAAAGGGCCACGGCATCGCCTCTCTGCAGAGCCTCCGTGACCGCGCCGAGCACGGCTTCCACTGCGCGTGCGGCATCCGACTTCGCGAGCGAAGTCCGCTCTGCCACGGCATCGATCAGGTCGTTCTTGTTCATGTGTCTTCCTTCGTCTTCTCTGCGTTCGACTGGTTGCTGATTCGTCGGGGCGACCGCGAATGGTCCGGCGAGCGTACGCGTGCACCGGCGCCCGTCAGTGCGCGTGGACTGGCTTGTTCGGCCGTCGCGACGCCCGCTTGGCCGGCGCGCGCTTGCCATCGTCGGCCACGACCTTCTCGTCGCGCGCCGTCGCGATGGGCTGGGGCATGTCCTTGAGCGCGAGCTGCAGGACCTCGTCGATCCACTTCACCGGCTTGATGATGAGCCGTCCCTTGATGTTGTCCGGGATCTCCGCGAGGTCCTTCACGTTCTCGGCGGGGATGAGCACCGTCGTGATTCCGCCGCGATGCGCAGCGAGCAGCTTTTCCTTGAGCCCACCGATAGGGAGGACCTCGCCGCGCAGCGTGATCTCGCCGGTCATGGCCACGTCCGCGCGGACGGCGATGCGCGTGAGCGCGGACACGAGCGCCGTGCACATGCCGATGCCTGCGCTAGGACCGTCCTTCGGCGTCGCTCCTTCCGGCACGTGGATGTGCACGTCGGCCTTCTGGTAGAACTCGGTGTCGAGTCCCAGCATCGTCGCGCGGCTGCGCACTACCGTCATCGCTGCCTGGATCGACTCCTGCATCACCTCGCCGAGCTGGCCGGTGTGCGTGAGCTTGCCCTTGCCGGGAATCACGGCGGCCTCGATCGTCAGGAGTTCACCGCCGACCTCGGTCCACGCGAGTCCCGTGACCTGGCCGACCTGGTCGTTCTCCTCCGCGCGGCCGTAACGGTGCCGACGGACGCCCAGGTACTTCGACAGGTTCTTCGGCGTGACGCTGATCGACTTGCGCTCGGTCTCGAGCAGCAGTTCTTTGACGGACTTGCGGCAGATCTTGGAGATCTCGCGCTCGAGGCTGCGAACGCCCGCCTCGCGCGTGTAGAACCGGATCACGTCGAGGAGCGCCGGGTCGGACACCTTGAGCTCGCCGTCCTTGAGGCCGTTCTGCCTGACCTGCTTGGGCAGCAGGTAACGGCGCGCGATGTTCGACTTCTCGTCCTCGGTGTAGCCCGGCAGCCGGATCACCTCCATGCGGTCGAGCAGCGGGGGAGGAATGTTCAGGCTGTTCGCGGTGCAGACGAACATGACGTCGGAGAGGTCGAAGTCGACTTCGAGGTAATGGTCGTTGAACGAGGCGTTCTGCTCCGGGTCGAGCACCTCGAGCAGCGCCGCCGAGGGGTCGCCGCGGAAGTCCATCGCCATCTTGTCGACTTCATCGAGCAGGAACAGAGGATTACGCACACCGGTGCGCACCATGTTCTGCACGATCTTGCCCGGCATCGAGCCGATGTAGGTCCGGCGGTGGCCGCGGATCTCGGCCTCGTCGCGCACGCCGCCGAGGGACATGCGCACGAACTTGCGATTGGTCGAGCGGGCGATGCTCTGGCCGAGCGAAGTCTTGCCGACGCCCGGCGGACCGACCAGGCACAGGATAGGACCCTTGAGCGTCTGCACGCGCTGTTGCACAGCGAGGTACTCGACGATGCGCTCCTTGACCTTCTCGAGGCCGTAGTGGTCCTCGTTGAGCACCTTCTCCGCCGCGGCCAGGTCGTGCTTGACCTTGGTGCGCTTGCGCCACGGGCATTTCACCAGCCAGTCGATGTAGTTGCGGACGACGGTCGCCTCGGCCGACATCGGTGACATCAGCTTCAGCTTCGCGAGCTCTGACTTGGCCTTCTCGCGCGCTTCCTTCGGCATGCCGGCGCGCAGGATCCGCTTCTCGAGCTCCGCGACCTCGTTCGGCGCGTCGTCGAGTTCGCCCAGTTCCTTCTGGATGGCCTTCATCTGCTCGTTGAGGTAGTACTCGCGCTGGCTCTTCTCCATCTGCTGCTTGACGCGGCCGCGGATGCGCTTCTCGATCTGCAGCACGTCCATCTCGCCTTCGATCAGCGCGAGGATGTGCTCGAGCCGGCGACGCACGTCCTGGATCTCGAGCACCTTCTGCTTCGCGTCGAGCTTGAGCGACATGTGCGCCGCGACGGTGTCCGCGAGGCGGCCCGGCTGCTCGATGCCGGCGAGCGAGGTGAGGATCTCGGGCGGTACCTTGCGATTGAGCTTGACGTACTGCTCGAACTGCGTGACGGTCGAACGGACGAGCACGTCCATTTCGCGCTCGTCGTAGCGTTCGTTGTCCGTGAGCGGTGTCGCGGCGGCGGTGAAGTATTCGCCCGGCTGCAGGTCGGTGACCGAGGCGCGCTCGACGCCCTCGACCAGCACCTTGACGGTGCCGTCCGGAAGCTTGAGCAGTTGCAGGATCGTGGCGATCGTGCCGACGTCGTAGAGGTCCTTCGCGGCGGGCTCGTCCACGTCCGCCTGCTTCTGCGCCAGCAGCAGGACCCGCTTGTCCACCTTCATCGCCTGCTCGAGCGCAAGGATCGACTTCTCGCGGCCGACGAACAGCGGAATCACCATGTGCGGATAGACGACGACGTCGCGCAGGGGCAGCACGGGCATCGGCTCGGTGCGCCCGCTCGGCGCGACCGTGGTCGGGACATTCGATTCGGGGGCGTTGGTCACGTGCAGGGGTCTCCGGACCGATCATGCATCCTCGCCCGCGGCGCGGGCGAGGCCTGGAAGTCCGCCCCCTCGCCCGCAGCGCGGGCGAGGGTCGGGCAGGGGCCCGTGAGGGCTCCGAAAAATATTATCGCGCAGTCCGGCCGCGCGGGGGACATTTGCTGACGATCGGTATCTGCGGGCCAGGGCTGGCTGGCCGCCAGCCGCGTCTGTCAGTGATCGGACCCGGTGCGCCGCTCTTCGACTGCGGCGAGACGTGTCTCTTCCTGGCCGTAGACGAGGTAGGGCTTGCTCTCGCCCTGGATCACATCCTCGTCGATGACGACTTTCTGCACGTTCCGCATGCTCGGCAAGTCGTACATGATGTCGAGCAGCGTGTTCTCGAGAATCGTGCGCAGGCCGCGTGCGCCGGTCTTGCGCTGCATGGCCTTGCGCGCCACCGCACGGAGCGACTCCTCGCGGAACTCGAGGTCGACGCCTTCCATGTCGAAGAGCTTGCGGTACTGCTTGGTGAGCGCGTTCTTCGGTTCGGTGAGGATCTGCATCAGCGCCGCCTCGTCGAGCTCGTCGAGCGTCGCGACGACGGGCAGGCGACCGACGAACTCGGGGATCAGGCCGAACTTGATCAGGTCCTCGGGCTCGACGTCATGGAACAGGTCGCTGCCGTGCTGGCGCGAGTTCTGCTCGCGGACTTCCGCCTGGAAGCCGATCCCGCCCTTGTGGGTGCGGTTCATGATGATCTTCTCGAGGCCCGCGAAAGCGCCGCCGCAGATGAACAGGATGTTGCCGGTGTCGACCTGCAGGAACTCCTGCTGCGGGTGCTTGCGCCCGCCCTGTGGCGGAACCGAGGCGATGGTGCCCTCGATCAGCTTGAGCAGCGCCTGCTGTACGCCTTCACCGGAGACGTCGCGGGTGATCGACGGATTGTCGGACTTGCGCGAGATCTTGTCGATCTCGTCGATGTAGACGATGCCGGTCTGCGCCTTCTCGACGTCGTAGTCGCACTTCTGCAGCAGCTTCTGGATGATGTTCTCGACGTCCTCGCCGACGTAGCCGGCTTCGGTGAGCGTCGTGGCGTCGGCGATCGTGAACGGCACGTTGAGCAGGCGAGCGAGCGTCTCGGCCAGCAGCGTCTTGCCCGAGCCGGTCGGGCCGATCAGCAGGATGTTGCTCTTCGCGAGCTCGATGTCCTCGCGGGTGCGCTCGCCGACTTGGTCTGCAATCGCTTGTAGTGGTTGTAGACCGCGACCGAGAGCACCTTCTTGGCGCGGTCCTGGCCGATGACGTATTCGTCGAGGACGCGCCTGATCTCCTGCGGCTTCGGCAGTTTCTCGCGCGTCTTCTCGGCTTTTTCCTCGAGCTCCTCGCGGATGATGTCGTTGCAGAGCTCGACGCACTCGTCACAGACGAATACCGAGGGCCCCGCGATCAGCTTGCGGACCTCATGCTGGCTCTTGCCGCAGAAGGAGCAGTAGAGAAGCTTGCCGTCGTCGTGCTTGGAGCGATCGTCCGCCATAGTGCCGGGAATCCTGAGTCCAGGTGGCCAAAAATCATGGCTCCGTGGCTTATACCACGCGAGCCCCCCATTCGCAAAAAAGCCCGCTGTTACAGGGACTTGCGTCCAGGTGTCGGCGCGAGGCGCACTACACGCGCGTCGCCGCGCCCGCCTCGCCCCGTTCCTGCAGCACGGCGTCGATCAGGCCGTATGCGGTCGCCTGCTCGCCCGTCATGAAGTTGTCGCGGTCAGTGTCCTGCTTGATCCGCTCGATCGTCTGGCCGGTGTGCTTGGCCAGGATCGTGTTGAGCCGGTGGCGGGCGTCGAGGATCTCCCGCGCGTGGATCTCGATGTCCGTCGCCTGGCCCTGGAAGCCGCCCAGGGGCTGGTGGATCATGACCCTCGAGTGCGGCAGGCAGAAGCGCTTGCCCTTGGTGCCGCCCGCCAGCAGCACGGCACCCATGCTGGCGGCCTGGCCGACGCAGATCGTGCTGACGTCGGGCCGGATGAACTGCATCGTGTCGTAGATTGCGAGCCCGGCGCTGACCGATCCGCCCGGCGAATTGATGTAGATCGCGATGTCCTTCTCGGGGTTCTCGGACTCGAGGAACAGCAGCTGGGCGACGACGAGGTTCGCCATGTAGTCCTCGACCGGTCCGACCAGGAACACCACGCGCTCCTTCAGCAGTCGCGAGTAGATGTCGTAGGCACGCTCGCCCCGGGCGGTCTGCTCGACGACCATGGGAACGAGGTTCAGCGCGTGCGGTTCAGTGGTTGCCATGTGGATACTCAGGCTCCGAAGTTCATCAGTTCCTTGAACGTGGACGGCTGGTCCGTGACCTTGGCCCGCTCCAGCAGGTAGTCCACGACCTGGTCCTCGAGCACCATGCTTTCCACCTGGCGCATTGCATCAGGATTCTGGCGGTAGGCGCTCAGGATTGCATCCGGATCGGGGAAAGTCGCAGCGATCTCGCCCAGCCGCGTTTCGACCCGGCCGCGGTCGAGCTGCAGGCCCCGCGACCGGAACAGCTCGTTCACGAGCATGCTGAGCGCAACGCGCCGGCGGGCGGCGTCGACGAACTGTTCCGGCCCGGGT
>CAVQQX010000118.1:0-22163 GCA_963714645.1 uncultured Gammaproteobacteria bacterium | reverse complement strand
CGTTATCGCCGAAAGATGACGACAAGGAACATGAACGCTAGGCTGCATATGTATGGACGCCGTCTCTTCGTTCCGTTTTACCGTTTCCGTGATAAAATGACAGCCGAGGTAAATCATGACCGATACTCCGCTTGACCCGTCCCTTATCGACCGGCTGCAATCCGACAGGGGTTTCGCCGAAAGCCGGCTGCGGCAATACCGTCAGGCCCTGTCCAGGATAGACGAGCTTGAAATCGTCTGCGGCCAGGCCTATCAGGTGCTGGGGCATTTCATGGAGCAGCTTCCGGATGCAAAAATGCTCGACAATCTGGAGCAGGCCCGGCTCGTTCATGCCGACGTGCTGCCGTTCGCGCCGAAAAAAGTAAACCCCTGGCCGCTCTGGCGTTCTACTCTTCCTCGTCCCAGATATAGCCGATCTTCTTGTTTTTTGATTTGGGCGGCTCCAGAAGCCGTTTCACGTGCTCATAAAGAACAGCGATTTGATGGTCGGGCTGTTCGATCTTCCGCGTGACGAACTCTCTTCATGGGTTGCCGAATATCTGACGCATCCGCACAAAGGTCCGCATGATTGAGACATTCACATCAACCGCCCTGTCGCTGCGAAGAACGCCGGAAAGCATGGCAACGCCTTGTTCGGTGAAGGCATAGGGCGGATAACGCCTTCCACCCCACTGACTTGAGGTTCCAGTTCGGCACCTCAAGCTTTCAAACTCTTGATTTGTAAGCTGAAAAGCAAAATCTTCGGGAAAACGCTCAACATTCCGCTTTACCTGCCGGCGCAAGGCAAGCATCACTTTACGCGAATTCATCCTCAAGGACTTTTTTGACGACGCGGGGATGCCTGGCTATGACGGCCAGATACGCCTTTGCGGGTCCTACCGGCTCGCGGGTTCCGGTTTCCCATTTTTTCAGATTGGAAAGGCTAAAGCCGTATGTTTGGGCAAAATCCTCCTGCGTCAGTCCTGTCCTGCTCCGTATGGCCCTGACGTTGATTTTGGACGCCATGATTGTCTGTGCGCGGCCTCTGGACTTGTCGCCCTTCGCGTAGGCGATAGCGTCTTCCAGACCGGCCTTGATGTCATCGAATACTTTCTTGCTCATTGCCCGTACTCCTTTTTCAGCTGCTTGACCAGATTATAAAACACTCTTTCCTGCTCGCGGGTACTCCACCCTGCCGACTTCCCGTATATCGCGATCGAACAGCGGGACACCGTTATTTGAGTAAAATATATGACGCGGGACCCGCCGCTTTTTCCCTTCCCTTCAACACTCGCAAAACGAAACTTTCTAAGCCCGCCGGTGCGCGGCATAATGTCGCCAGCTTCCGGATTCGCGGCCAGGTGATTGATAAGGGCGCGCCTTTCATCATCACTTAACAGCCTCTTCGAGCCGTTTATAAAACTGGTCGTTTCAACAACAGTAATCATTTCTAATAGTACACATAAGGAACCTTTCTGTCAAGGCCAAAAAGTGCCTTTAAGGAACCTATGCCAGTGGCTTTTGATATGGTTTCACCTTGATATTACCGGCTTTTTCCCTCGCCTGGGCAATATCGTGATCATGCTGCGTCCTGCTGTTTACCGTGTTATAATCTCCCTGATCCTTGTTGCCGGAGCCGGTCATGCCGCATCCGCCAAAAAACAAACCGCTGCGCCGACAAGAAAGCGGCGGGCGATGATGATTTGTAGAGCGTTAATAGACTGTATGGCCAAATATGTATGTAATTTGCCATGTGTCTTTTTAAAATAAAATATTGTCGCCATGGACGAAATCGACGATCAAGACATTCTGCAAATGACTGTGGTCGAGAATTTTCACGGCCCGGATGAAAATGGCGATCTTCAGTACAACTCCAATTCTTACGTAACCCGCCACAACGACCCGCAGGCCTATAAAGGCGGCAAAATTATGTATTTCAGCATCTTTGATTTACACAAAAGACAACAGGTCGCCAGCTACGTAAACTGTCGACTATCATACGATCCCAATGATAAAAATATAAAAGAGATCATTGAGGAAATTGAAGATTATAATACTGAATTTTTCGAAGAATCCGAATGGGTTCAATCGCCAAGACACATGTATTCCGGCAATCGTCCGGAGGACCGCCTGGAACGTGCTGAGATGCCCAAACACTTTGTCACGGTTGATCACGCCAATTCTCCGGATTTCACATTCGATCCGGACACGCAAAAACAGAACGGCAGAGCGCCGGAACAAGGTTCTCGAAACCTTCCGTGAGCAGGACCGCACACGGGATGACGACAACCGGGGGCAGGCTTTTTTGTTTTCCGCGCCGCACCCGGAAGACGTTCTCTGCGTTTCTTATCACGAGGGCGATCATGTTTCCGGCGCGCCCTACAGCGTCAAGGCCGAAGTCTGTCTTGATGCGGACCCCAAAGCCTACCGGGGCGGGCATTTGCTGTTTTTCCTGATCACGAATTCCCGGACGGGCAAGCTTGCCGCCCGCTATATGGATTCAAAACTTACACTCGATATGTCCGATAAAAACGCGCCGGCGGTTATCGCGCTCAGCAAATCACCGCCGCCGACAAGATCCTGGGCTGGCCGGATCACTGGATCACAATGGAGCGCAAGGACACGATGAGCCGGATGGATTTCGGCCCCGACCCATATAAGGGCGATGCTAATTTCATCACCCTGCCGATGGGGCCTGCGAACGATAATCTCGAGCATCAATTATCCGCGTCCATGGAAACGCGAGCGTATGCTGGAGCGCTTCCGGGAGAAAGACCGCGCGCGGGACGATGAGCCGGAGCGCGGCCGGTAACCTTCCGCGGTCATTCCTTTTTTTCATGTCGTGCTCCTTCGGGCTTCCGGCTCTCCACCAAAGCAGGCTCTTGCCCATGCCCTTCGGAGCCGCCTTCGCCCCTGCCCCCGGTGAGGGCGAAGGCGGCTCCATACGAAGCAGGCAATTATCATGGTAACCTTAAATTTTGAAAATTTATTATGTAAGCTTTTCCCTGCCGGGGTCATCCCGGCGGGAGGCTCAACCGTGAGCGACGATCCGGCCGGTCCGAAGGACTGGCAGAAAGAACAAAAAGGCAAAGCCAAAGACGCCTACCAGAAAAGCGCGGAAGGAAGAAAGCAGGAAGAAAAACCCAAAGAGCCGCGCCGGGAGCAAGGCGTCGATGATCTGATCAAGGATCATAAGCCTGGGCCGATCCTGGCCCCGGACGGCTCCCTGAGAAGCGTCGTTGACCGCACCATGGCACGGCACAAACTCTCAAAAGCCAGAGCAGCCGCGCGCGAGGCCGACAAGCAGCAAAACCCGCATAACCGCGTCCTGGAATCATACCGCGAACGCGAGCGCGAAGCCGAACAGGAAAAAGCTCGCGAAAATCCCGGTGACAAGCTAAAATCGGATTATAACAAATCAGCGGACGACAGGGGCGGCCGGGGAAAGGTAAGGCAGGCAGTGAGCTTTTTTAACCAGCGATATATCGATAAAACCTTCCCCGATCATTGCGGCACGAAGGAATTCATCATCGCCGCTTCGGCGGCCGGCCGCCGTTCCAGGTCGGGGGCGAGTACCTGACGTCCAACGGGTGGCAGGTGGTGCTGCTCGAGAGCTGGTTCGCCGAATCCGGCAACGGCGAGGGTCGACTGGGCGGGCGGCAGGTTGCCTGGCTCGACGCGACGCTCGGGCGTGCCGACGGCGGCGACGGCAGCCGCGGGCGCGCGGCGCGTTGCCCGCACGCGTTCGTCTTCGTGCATCACCCACCGCTGCCGATGGATTCACCGGCGCTCGATTCGCTCGGACTGCTCGACGGCGCCGAGCTGTGCCGCACGGTCGCCGCCCATCCGCGCGTTCGAGGGGTGGGGTGGGGGCACGCGCACCAGTCGCTCGACGTCTACGGAGTCCGCCACCCGGTGCGCTTCATGTGCACGCCGGCGACCTCGATGCAGTTCCGCAGCCGCAGCAGTACGTTCGAGACCGACTTCGACCGGCCGCCGGGCTATCGCGTGCTCGACCTCGGCGCGGACGGGTCGATCGCGACGGAAGTGGTCTGGCTCGAGGGGTACGCCGACCCGGCGTGATTCAGCGGAAGATCGTCGCGACGGAGAGGTAGGCAGCAGCAGCGACGAGGAGGCACAGCACGATCGACGCGGCCACATAGGCCACGGCCGCCGCGACGGCGCCGCGTTGTACCAGCAGCAGGGTCTCGAGCGAGAATGCCGAGAACGTCGTGAAACCGCCGAGCAGCCCCACCACGAGCAGTACCCGCAGGTCCTGCCGCACGTGCAGCGGGCTCGCCTGCTCGAACAGCGCTCCGAGCACCCCGACGGCCAGGCAGCCGAGCACGTTCACGGCGAGCGTGCCCCAGGGGAACTCCGTACCCGTCCCGCGGCTCACGAACGTGGACACGAACAGGCGCAGCGCGCCACCGAGGCCGCTGCCGACTGCGACGAGCACGTATGCGCTGGCGCCATTCACCGGGCCAGCATACAAGACGTGCCGGCCCGGGTCCGGCGCGATGCCGTCGCGCTGATAAGATACGACCGCGTCGCGTCGCCGCGACCGCGGCGTCCGACCCGGAGCGACTCGTGACCCTGTTCGAAGAAGCCAGCAAGTACATACCCGGCGGGGTCAACTCGCCGGTGCGCGCGTTCCGCGGCGTCGGCGGCGAGCCGATCTTCTTCGCGCGCGCCAAGGGTCCGCACGCCTGGGCGGCGGACGGCCGCAGGTTCATCGATTACGTGGGCTCGTGGGGACCGATGATCCTCGGCCATGCGCACCCGGACGTGATCCGCACGGTGCAGCAGACGGCCGAGAACGGCCTCTCGTTCGGCGCGCCGACCGAGCTCGAGACGACCGTCGCCCGCAGGATCATCGAGCTGGTGCCTTCCATCGAGCTCGTGCGCATGGTGAGTTCGGGCACCGAGGCGACGATGAGCGCGATCCGGCTCGCCCGGGGATTCACGGGTCGCCAGAAAATCGTCAAGTTCGAAGGGTGCTACCACGGCCACTCGGACTCGCTGCTCGTGCAGGCGGGCTCGGGCATGCTCACGCTGGGCGTGCCGACGTCGCCGGGCGTTCCTCCCGAACTGGCTGCCCACACGCTGGTGCTGGCCTACAACGACGCCGCGCAGGTGCGGCAGCTCTTTGCGGAAGTCGGCGCGCAGATCGCCTGCGTGATCGTCGAACCCGTCGCGGGCAACATGAACTGCATCCCGCCGGTGCCGGGATTCCTCGAGGCGCTGCGCGAGGAGTGCTCGCGCCACGGCGCGGTGCTGATCTTCGACGAGGTGATGACGGGCTTTCGCGTGGCGCTCGGCGGCGCGCAGCAGCTCTACGGCATCACGCCCGACCTGACCACACTCGGCAAGATCGTGGGCGGCGGCATGCCGGTCGGCTGCTTCGGCGGCCGCCGCGACATCATGAGCCACATCGCGCCGCTCGGGCCCGTCTACCAGGCGGGCACGCTCTCGGGCAACCCGGTCGCGATGGCAGCCGGGCTCGCCACGCTGAACGGCATCGCCGTGCCGGGTTTCCACGCGCGGCTCGCGGAGCTCACCGATCGACTGGTGCTGGGCATCGCAGGCGCGGCGCGCCAGGCAGGTGTCCCGCTCGCGACCAATCACGTCTGCGGCATGTTCGGACTGTTCTTCACCTCGGCCGCGCAGGTCACTTCGTACGCCGAAGCGACGCGCTGCGACGTGGAGCGGTTCAGGAAGTTCTTCCACGGCATGCTCGACCAAGGCGTGTACCTCGCGCCCTCTGCGTTCGAGGCAGGGTTCGTGTCGATCGCGCACGCGGAAGCCGACATCGACGCCACCGTCGCGGCTGCCGCGCGCGTCTTCGCGCGGCTCTAGCGCGGCGCGTCCGCGCGGCGAGCCCGGAGCGCGACCGGCGATGACGGACCTCGCGGTGCTGCACGGCAGGGTGCGCGCGGACGCGCGTGCGAACGCGTTCGCCGTCGTCCGCAACGAGATGTTCTACCTGCGCGCCTTCCTCGACCACCATCGGCGACTCGGCATCGAGCAGTTCCTCTTCCTCGATGACCGCTCCAGCGACGGCACGCGCGAGCTGCTCGCGGCGCAGCCCGACTGCGTGGTGCTCGAGTCCGCACTGCGCTACGGCGACGAGACCGCGCTCGGCGGGCGGACGCTGCGGGCGGGCGTCGCCTGGAAGACGCTCGTCCCGCGGCAATTCCTGCCGGGTCGCTACGTCACCTGCCTCGATGCCGACGAATTCCTGGTCCTTCCGGCGGGCGTCGCCAGCGTGGGCGAGCTCGTGGCGACGCTCGAGCGCCACGACGTCACGAGCGTCGCCGCGACCCTGATCGACTTCTACCCGCGCACCGCCACGGAGATGGACACACCGGGCGAGTTCGCCACGGCCGCGTCGATGCTCGAGGCGTACGGCTGGTTCGACGCGTTGCCGCTGCTCGCGTGGTCACCCGGACAGCCGGAACCGGTCGAGGTGGGGGAGAACGCGACCACGCGCCTGTTCCGCCGGCACGGCATCCGGGCCGTGCCGCACGCGATGCTGGGCGCGCCGCGCTGGCTCAACCGCCGGCTGCCGTTCAAGTTCCCGCACACGGCGGTCTCGAAGATGCCGGTCGTGCGCTGGCGCGAGGGCGTGGAGTACCGCAATTCCCACCGCACCAACGTGCCGCCGGCGCGGTCCGTGATGGTGGGGCTCACGCACCTGAAGTTCACGTACGACCTGTCGCGGCGCCTCGACTACGCGCTGAGTTCGGGGGCCTATGCGCGGGGCAGCCGCAAGTATCTCTGGTACGCCGAGCTGCTGCAGGCGATGCGTGGAGGCGACGGCCAGTTCCTGGGGCCGCGGTCGGCACGCTACACGGGCCCGGCGGACCTCGCACGCGCGCACCTCACGCAGTTCGAACTCGACTGAACTCAGGCCGCCGCGTGCGCGACCAGCGCGGGCATCGGCTCGAGCAGGCTGCCGTACGCGTCGAGCAGCGCGTCGGTGACCCGGTCGACGTGGAATTCCGCAAGGTCCACCGCCACTCGCTCGCGCGGCCGCGCATGTGCGCGTCGCAGCGCGGCGACCAGCGCCTCGACGTCGTCGGCGGGCGTGATCTCGACCGGGTAGCGGCGCGCGATCTCGCGCGGGCCGAGTGCATCGGAAGCGATCACCGGGGCGCCCCCGTCGAGGGCCTCCACGATCACGCGTCCGAACGGTTCGAGCCGTGAAGCGCTGACGAACAGGTCGACGGCCTGGAACCAGTCCTTCGCGTCGTTGCGGAAACCCGTGAACACGACGGGCAGACCTGTCGCGAGGCGCTCGAGCCTCGCGCGCTGCGCGCCGTCGCCGACGACGACCAGGCGAGCCTCGGGCAGCGCCGCGCGCCGGAAGGCCTCGACCAGCACGTCGAATCCCTTGCCGTCCGCGAGCCGGCCCACCCCGCCCACGAGAAACTCGGACGCGACGGCACCGGCGCAACGGCGCAGCGCCGCCCGACGCTCGGCGCCCAGACGCGGGTGCGGCACCAGCGAGTTCGGGATCTGGAACACGCTGCCGTGATAATCCGCGTCGCGCACCTTCTCGACCTGCCAAGAGGCGATGCAGCAGAGGGCGTCGGCCGCGAGGTAATGCGGGCCGTTGAGGTCGATGTGCAGCGTCGCCACGTGCGGCACGCCGCAGCGCAACTGCGCGACGTAGCGCGTGCCGCGGCGCAGGTGCGTGTGCACGATGTCGGGCTGCCACGCCTGGATCGCCTCGGCGATTCCGGCGCGCGTGCGCCAGTACGGCGCCAGCTCGATGACCTCTACCGCGGGGTCGAGGTAGTCGCGGATGCTGGCCCGCGCCGCGTTGCGGTGGTCCCGGCGCACGACGATGGCGACGTCGTTGTCGCGCGCGAGCGCATTGCAGGCCTCGGCCGCCGCGCGCTCCGAGCCCGCGAAGCCGCGCGAGAGGATCACCTGCAGGATCCTGAGTCCGGATCGGCGCGAGGTCGCCGGCCTCATGCCGCGACTCCCGGTTGCTCGGCGCGACGCGCGAGCAACCTCGCGACCGCATCGGCCGCGACGTCCGCGCCGTTGCGCACCGCGACCGAGGCCAGCCCGCGTCGCAGGGAGTCGCGACGGGGCTCGTCGTCCAGCAGCGTCGTCGCCGCGCGGGCCATCGCCGCGGGCTCGAGCGGGGACGGCTGCACGCAACCGAGCTCCGCGCAGCGCGCGATGCGGTCGGCCTGGTCGCCGGCAATGGGTGCGGCCACGATCGGTGTGCCCTGGGCCATGGATTGCAGCAGGAGACTGCCGCCGTTCACGACAGCCACGGCGGCATCGTGCACGAGTCCGAGCAGCGTGCCGTTGGGCAGGTAGGAGAGGATCCTGTCGTTGTCCTCCGACCGGACGCGCTCGCCGGTTCCGCGGCGCCCGCCGAGAACGGCCACCACCGGCATGCCTGCGGTCGACGTGAGCAGTTGCGCCGCCCGGGAAAAGACCGCAGCGGCGTCGGTCGGATGGCCGAACTCGCCGCCTCCGCCCGGGCAGAGCACGACGTACCGGCGCGGCAGAATGCCGAGGCGCCGTTGCAGCGCCCGTGTGGCCGGCAGGTCGAGCGGTTCATGGAGGGTGTCCAGGAAAACGAGCTCCGGACGTTGGACCAGTCGCAGTTTCAGGAGTTCTAGGGTGCCGGGCGCGCCCGCGAGGAAGCGTGGCTGGGCGATCCAGTGCTGGTCGAGCACGCGCATGCGCCGCAGCCGGAAACCCTTCCAGCGTGTCTTCGGCCGGGAACTGACGTAGACGACGGCGGCGCCCGCCGCGCGCGCGGCGCGATACTGGGCCAGCCGTCCGGAGCTGTCGAAGACGACGACGTCGGGCCGCTCGCATGCCAGGAACTCTCCCACGGCCCCGCTTTCGCGGGTGGGCGAGTCGTCGATTCGCAGGCCCTCATACGGGGCGTCGGCCGCGTACGGCGCCCGACGGTTGAGCACGAACCGGATGTGGCATTCCGGCCAGCGGTGCTCCAGCGCCCTCGCCACCGCGAGCGAGCGATGGTATTCGCCGGCGCCGCCGGGGCCCGAGACGGGTACGAACACGAATCGCGGTGCGGCGGACGACATGCCCGCAATTCTACCGGGTACGGGGTGGGGGCCTCGCGGCACCGGTCAGCGAATCCGTGCCACCGGCGCCTGGGGCGGCCGGGACGGTGTTGGACGGTGCCGCGCGCCGTCGCTCGACGTCGATATCTGCGGGGAACGCGGCCGAATCCGCTGCAGGTCGCTCAGTTGCCCTCGCGCCCGCCCTCCTCGAGTTCGTCGTCGTCGTCGTCCTCCTCGGGAGGCTCCGTCGTGATCTCGAACAGCGGACGCAGGAAGCGCAGACGCTCGAGCGGGTCGTCGAGCTCGAGACAATGCTGCTTGTGCCCCATGGGCAGCGGCAGGATCTCGGCCAGCCGGCCGCCGACCCACGCCGCGTCCCCGAGGTGCCGTTCGAGCGACCCGTAGGGTTCGCCGACCTGGCCCAGTACCTGGTCGAGGGCGGGGCCGAGGTCGGAGAATTCCTCGGGCAGCGCGACGACGGGTTCCTCGGGAAGCCACTCGATCTCGGCCACGTTGAGGCCGTCGCGCTCGCGGCGACGCGCACGGATGCGGAACCGTCGCTCGCCGAGCGCCTCGATGCCGAGCAGGCCGTCCGGCTGCCCGGAGAAGTCGACGATCCTGGCGTAGGTGCCGACGTCGCAGGTCTCGGTGGGCGCGGTGCCGGCTTCGTCGCCTTCGCGGATCAGCACGACGCCGAACCCGGAATCCTCCCGCAGGCAGCGCCGCACGAGGTCGATGTAACGCGCCTCGAAAATCCTGAGCGGCAGCGGTCCGCCGGGGAAGAGGACCGTGTTGAGCGGAAAGAGCGGGATCTCCCGGCGTTCCGCGGTTGGCGCTGCTGCAGCCATGGCCCGATTATGCCGCTTCAGCCGGGGGTCCGAGCCTTTTCGCGCAACGCCTGCAGCAGCCGCTCGTGCATGCCCCCGAACGAGCCGTTGCTCATCAGGACGAGGTGGTCGCCCGGGCGCGACTCGGCCACGAGCGCCCGGACGAGGTCCGGCGGGTCGGCATGGACCTGCACCAGCGGGCCGAGCGGCTGCATCGCGTCCGCCACGTCCCACTTCACTTCGGGCGACTGGTAGACGAAGACCCGGTCCGCGCCGCGCAGCGAATCAGCGAGCGCGGCCTTGTGCGTGCCGAGCTTCATCGTGTTCGAGCGCGGCTCGAGCACCGCGATCACGCGTCCTGTACGGGCCTTGCCCCGCACGCCGGCGAGCGTATTGGCGATCGCCGTCGGGTGATGCGCAAAGTCGTCGTACACCACGACGCCGTCGACGGTGCCACGGACCTCGAGCCGGCGCTTCACGCCGCCGAAGCGGCACAGGGCCTCGAGTGCGGCATGCTCGTCGACGCCGGCATGCACGGCGGCGGCCACCGCTGCGAGTGCATTCGTCGCGTTGTGCCGGCCAAGCTGGTTCCAGTCGACACGGCCGACCGTCCGATCGCCGCGCGTAACCTCGAAGCTGCCGTAGTCGCGGCTGCCGTCGACCGGCGCGAGGCGCCATTCGGCAGGCACCGTGGCGGACGTGGCGAAGCGTTCGACGGGCGTCCAGCAGCCCATCTGCAGCACTTCATCGAGGTTCGGCTCGCCGGCGTTCACGAGCAGGCGGCCGTTGCCCGGCATCGTGCGCAGCAGCAGGTGGAACTGCCGCTGGATCGCCGCGACGTCCGGGTAGATGTCCGCGTGGTCGTGCTCGAGGTTGTTGAGGATGGCCGTGCGCGGGCGGTAGTGGACGAACTTGGCGCGCTTGTCGAAGAACGCCGTGTCGTACTCGTCGGCCTCGATGACGAAATGGCGGCCTTCGCCCAGCCGTGCGCTCACGTCGAAGTCGAGCGGCACGCCACCGATCAGGAAGCCCGGCGCGAGGCCCGCATGCTCGAGGATCCACGCGAGCAGGCTGCTCGTCGTGGTCTTGCCGTGGGTGCCGGCGACGCCGAGGACCCAGCGCCCGCTGCCCTGCAGCACGTTGCGCGCCAGCCATTCAGGGCCGGATTCGTAGCGGCGCCCGCTGTCGAGCAGCGCCTCGACGAGCGCGTTGCCCCGGCTCATGACGTTGCCGACGACGAACACGTCCGGGTCGAGCGCGAGCTGGTCCGGCTCGTAGCCTTCGATCACGTCGATGCCGAGCGCCCGCAGCTGCGTGCTCATCGGCGGGTACACGTTGCGGTCGGAGCCGGTGACGCGGTGCCCGGCCGCGCGCGCGATCGCGGCGATCCCGCCCATGAAGGTGCCGCAGATGCCGAGGATGTGCAGGTGCAAGTTCAGTGGCCTCCGCTGCCGCTCGCGATGCCGAGCAGCAGGTTGATCAGCAGGAAATACATGAGGGAGAGCGCGATGCCGGTGTACAGCGTCGAGTCCGTCGCGAGCTGGATGATCCGCCCGGTCACGAGCGATGCCGCGACCACGAGCCCGAGCCCCGCGATGCCCGCGGGCGTCGAGTTGGGCTGGATGCCGAAGGTCGCCATGAGCCACTGCACGGGCAGCACCAGCAGCGCCCCGAGCAGCGCACCGGTGCCGAGCACGGCGGTCGCCGTCTGCAGGAAGCGCTCGCGCTTGCCGAAGAGTCCGAGCAGCAGCCACGTTCCCGCGACGA
The DNA here is from genome assembly GCA_963714645.1 of uncultured Gammaproteobacteria bacterium. Classification (GTDB taxonomy): domain Bacteria; phylum Pseudomonadota; class Gammaproteobacteria; order Steroidobacterales; family Steroidobacteraceae; genus RPQJ01. The sequence goes on along the minus strand of CAVQQX010000118.1, from coordinate 10,528 downwards.
GCAGCGCAGGATCGGCGACCACGAAGACCCACCATTTCGCCGACGTCTCGTGCACCTGCGCGAGCTGGACGATGGTCACGGCGACGTAGGCGCCGACGCTGAGCCAGAGCAGCAGCCGGGATGCGGGGAGGTCCTGCGGGCCGCGGCGCCAGAGTACGATATCGAGGAAGACCTTCAGGAATTGCAGCACGATTCGACGCGGCGGCCTGGAGATGACGGCCGACCGATTCTACACGCAGGTCCCCTGCCCGATGCGCGAAGCGAAACTGATCCAGGACCCGGACGAATTCGAGGCGGCGCTGTTCCGCCTACGCGGCGCCGAGCGGCTCGCGCTCGACACCGAATTCATGCGCGAGCGCACGTATCACCCGCGGCTGTGCCTCGTGCAGGTCGCCACCGAGACGGACTGCGTGCTGGTGGATCCGCTGGCCGCACTCGACCTGGCGCCCCTGTACGCGCTGCTGCAGGAACGCAGCCGCCTCAAGATCCTGCACGCGGCGCGCCAGGACCTCGAGGTGCTGCTGCTCTCGGGCGGAGCGGTGCCGGGCCCGCTGTTCGACACGCAGATCGCCGCGGCCATGCTCGGACTCCCGCCGCAGGTGGGTTACGCCGAGCTCGTCGCCCGCCAGCTCGGGCATTCGCTCGACAAGGGGCAGACCCGCACCGACTGGTCGCGCCGCCCGCTCACGTCCGCGCAGCTGGCCTACGCCGCCGACGACGTGCGTCACCTGCTCGTGCTGCACACCGACCTGCAGGCGGCCCTGGTGGCGAAGGGACGCGGCGAGTGGGTCGCGGAGGAAACCGCAGCGCTCGAGAACCCGGCGCTGTATCGCACGGATCCCGCGGCAGCGTGGCGCCGGTTGAAGGGACTCAACCGGCTGCGCCCCACGGAGCAGGCGGCCGCACGCGCGCTGGCGGAGTGGCGCGAGCGTCGTGCGATCGAGTCGGACCGGCCGCGCGGCTGGATCCTCGCGGACGAGGTGCTCTACGCGATCGCGACGCGCGCACCCGAATCGGTCGAGGCACTCGCGACGATCGAGACGCTGCCGCCCACCACGGTACGCAAGCGCGGCGAGGAGATCGTCGCACTGGTGCGTGCGGCGCGAGCGGCCGCCTCCGCGTCGCCCGTGATGCACGTGGCCGAGACGCCCCGTCGGCCGACCAACCAGGAGCAGGCCCTGGTCGCGGCACTCATGCAGGTGGTGCGCGAGCGCGCGACGGAATTCGGCATCGGCGCCGAGGTGCTCGCGACGCGTCGCGACGTCGAGTCGCTGGCCTACGGCACGGTCAGTGCTGCCGAGACCCCGCTGCTCAGGGGCTGGCGCGGCGAGATACTTCGCGAAAGGTTCCTGGCCCTGTGCCGGTTCGACGAGCCAGGTGTGCGCGGCTGACGCTCCGCACGGCGGCGACGTCGAATGTCGCGGCGAGCGCGACCGGATTCGTCAGGCGAGCAGCTTGACGAATTCCTGGTACACGCGGTCGACGGGCTGGTCGGCGTTGACGACCCGGAGCAGTCCGCGCGTCCGGTAGTGCTCGATCAGGGGCGCCGTCTGCTCGTTGTAGACCTTGAGCCGGTTGTCGATCACGTCCGCGCGGTCGTCGTCGCGTTGCATGAGCGTCGGCGGTGCGGCGCCATGCGCGGCGTTGTCGCACGCCTCGCCCTTCTGCGAGGGTGAAGAATAGACGTTGAACACCTTGCCGCAGGCAGGACACGTGCGGCGGCCGGTGAGGCGCATCACGAGTGCCTTCTCGTCCACCTTCATCTGCACGACGGCGTCGATCGGCTGGTCGATCTCGGCAAGCAGCGCATCCAGCGCACCGGCCTGCGCGACGTTGCGCGGGTATCCGTCGAGGATGAAGCCCGCGGCCGCATCCGGCTGGCCCACGCGGTCGCGGATCAGCGACAATACGATGTCGTCGGACACGAGTTCACCCGCGTCCATCGCCGCCTTCGCACGCTTGCCGAGGTCGGTGCCGCGCGCGACGGCATCGCGCAGCAGGTCGCCGGACGACACCTGGGGGATGCCCTTCTGGTCGCGGAGCCGTTGCGCCTGCGTGCCCTTTCCCGAGCCGGGCGCGCCGAGTAGTACGAGTCTCATGAGGTTGGAAAGCCGTCCGTAGGGGGGCGTCGGAAGGGGGGTGCACCCTACCCGTCCGGGCCGTCGAGTGTCCAGTGTCCCGGCCCCGGGCGCAAACGTCCGCAGGTCCCGCCCACTGCGCCGCTTCCGTTATGATTCACGGTCGATTTTGGGCCGTAAGTTCCGGTCCTGCGTTATTTTTGGCCCCCAGGAGCGCCGATGAAGCCACCCGTACGTGCCCGCAATGCGTTCTACGCCCAGTCCGGCGGCGTGACTGCCGTGATCAACGCTTCAGCCTGCGGCGTCATAGAGACGGCGCGACGGCAGAAGCGTCACATCGGCACCGTGTACGCCGGCCGCAACGGCATCCTCGGCGCCCTGCACGAGGATCTCATCGACACCGGCCGCGAATCCGCCGCCAACATCCGCGCATTGCGCCACACCCCCGCCGGGGCCTTCGGGTCGGCACGCTACAAGCTCAAGAAATTCGAGGACGATCCACGCGAATACGAGCGCCTGATCGAAGTCTTCCGCGCGCACGACATCGGCTATTTCTTCTACAACGGTGGCGGGGACTCCGCCGACACCTGCTTCAAGGTCTCGATGCTGGCCGGCAGGATGGGGTACCCGCTGCAGGCGATCCACGTGCCGAAGACCGTGGACAACGACCTGGCCGTCACGGACTGCTGCCCCGGCTTCGGCTCCGTCGCCAAGTACGTCGCCGTGTCGATTCGCGAAGCGGGTTTCGACGTCGCCTCGATGGCGCGCACCTCGACCAAGGTCTTCGTCATGGAAGTCATGGGTCGGCATGCGGGCTGGATCGCCGCCGCGGGCGGCATCGCCGCGCAGAAGGCCGGCGACTCGCCGCACATCATCCTGTTTCCCGAGATCGCCTTCGACGAGCAAAGGTTTCTCGCGCGGACCCGGGAATGCGTCGATCGCTACGGATACTGCGTGGTCGTGGTCTCCGAGGGCGTGCGCAACACCGAGGGCAAGTTCCTGGCCGATGCGGGCACGCGCGATGCGTTCGGCCACGCGCAATTGGGCGGTGTCGGCCCGGTCGTGGCACAGCTGGTCAAGGACAAGCTCGGGTACAAGTACCACTGGGCCGTGTGCGACTACCTGCAACGGTCCGCGCGGCACATCGCCTCGAAGGTCGACGTCGAGCAGGCCTACGCGGTCGGCAAGGCAGCGGTCGACTTCGCGATCAGGGGCCACAACTCGGTGATGCCGGCGATCGTGCGCACCTCGAACCGTCCCTACCGCTGGAAGATCGGCATGGCGCCACTCGACCAGGTCGCCAACGTCGAGAAGATGCTGCCGCGCGACTACATCACGCCGGACGGCTTCCACATCACGGCCAAGGGGCGCCGCTACCTCGAGCCGCTGATCCGCGGCGAGGATTACCCGCCGTACGAAAATGGGCTGCCGCGCTACGTCGTGCTGGCCAACAAGCCCGTGCGCAGGAAGCTCAAGAAAGCCTTTGTGCTATAGTCGCGCGCCTTTTTGGGCGCCGGTGGGCCGAGACAGATTCAGGGGGGAGGCCAGACGATGACCACAGACAACGCACTGCTGCTCGCGATCGCCGCGGGCGTGGCTGCAATCCTGTACGGAATCCTTTCCGTGCGCTGGATCCTGGCCCAACCCGCCGGCAACGCCCGCATGCAGGAGATCGCCGCGGCCGTGCAGCAGGGCGCCAGCGCGTACCTGAACCGCCAGTACACGACCATCGGCATCGTCGGGGTGGTCCTGTTCGTCGTGATCGGCTTCGCGCTCAACTGGGGGACGGCGGGCGGATTCGCGGTAGGCGCCATCCTCTCCGGGCTCGCCGGTTACATCGGCATGAACGTGTCGGTGCGCGCGAACGTGCGCACGGCCCACGCTGCCAGCATCGGGCTCAATCCCGCACTGCAGGTCGCATTCCGCGGCGGCGCCATCACCGGCATGCTCGTGGTCGGCCTCGGCCTGATCGGCGTCGCGGCGTACTACCTGGTCATGCTCAAGGTGGCCGATACGAGGGACGAGGCGCTGCACTCGCTGGTCGGCCTGGCCTTCGGCGGCTCGCTGATCTCGATCTTCGCGCGTCTCGGCGGCGGCATCTTCACGAAGGGCGCGGACGTCGGCGCCGACCTCGTCGGCAAGGTGGAAGCCGGCATCCCCGAGGACGACCCGCGCAATCCGGCGGTGATCGCCGACAACGTCGGTGACAACGTGGGCGACTGCGCCGGCATGGCCGCCGACCTGTTCGAGACCTACGCGGTGACGGTGGTGGCGACGATGCTGCTCGCCGGCCTCACGATGCAGTCGCTCGGCGAAAACGCCGTGCTCTACCCGCTCGTGCTCGGCGCCGTCTCGATCGTCGCCTCGATCGTCGGCACCTTTTTCGTGAAGGCGCGGGAGGGCGGCAAGATCATGAACGCGCTCTACCGCGGCCTGATCGTCTCGGGCCTGATCGCGGCGGCGGCGTTCTACTTCGTCACGACGTCGATGATGGGCGAGGAGGCGATGGGCCTCTTCGGCTGCGCGCTGATCGGCCTCGCACTCACGGCCGCGATGATCTGGATCACCGAGTACTACACGGCCACGGAATATGCGCCGGTCCGCTATGTCGCGGCCGCGTCGCAGACCGGCCACGGCACGAACGTGATCGCGGGCCTCGCGATCTCGATGAGGTCGACCGCCTACCCCGTGCTCGCGATCTGCATCGCGATCTGGGGCGCCTACTCGCTCGAAGGCCTCTACGGCATCGCGATCGCCGCGACCGCCATGCTGTCGATGACGGGCATGATCGTCGCGCTCGACGCGTACGGCCCGATCACCGACAACGGCGGCGGCATCGCCGAGATGGCGGGCCTGCCGAAGGACGTGCGCAAGGTCACCGACGCGCTCGACGCGGTCGGCAACACCACCAAGGCGGTCACCAAGGGCTACGCGATCGGCTCTGCCGGGCTCGCCGCGCTCGTGCTGTTCGCCGACTACACGAGCAACCTCGAGATCGCCGGCAAGCTGCAGGCGTTCAGCCTGTCCGACCCGGCCGTGATCATCGGCTTGTTCATCGGCGGCCTGGTGCCGTACCTGTTCGGTGCCATGGCGATGGAAGCCGTGGGGCGCGCGGCCGGCTCGGTCGTCGTCGAGGTGCGGCGCCAGTTCAGGGAGATTCCCGGCATCATGGCAGGCACCGCCAAACCCGATTACTCGCGGGCCGTGGACATGCTGACGCGCGCCGCGATCAAGGAAATGATCGTGCCGTCGCTGCTGCCGATCCTGATCCCGGTGATCGTGGGCTTCGGCATGAACTGGCTGCTCGGACCGGGCTCGGGCATCAAGGCACTGGGCGGCGTGCTGATCGGCACGATCGTCACGGGCCTGTTCGTCGCGATCTCGATGTGCACCGGCGGAGGCGCCTGGGACAACGCCAAGAAATACATCGAGGAAGGCAACTTCGGCGGCAAGGGCTCGGAGACGCACAAGGCCGCCGTGACCGGCGACACCGTGGGCGACCCGTACAAGGACACCGCGGGTCCGGCCATCAACCCGCTGATCAAGATCATCAACATCGTGGCGCTGCTGCTGGTGCCGCTGCTGTAGATGTCAATTGATCGGACCGGGCTGCGTCAGGCCGCATGGCGGCGGGAACGCGCACTCGCCCCCCGTAGCGCGAGCGTCGCCGGGCCCAGTGCCAGCAACGTGATCGCGGCGGCCGTCGCGAACACGGCGGCGTATCCGGACCGTTGGGCGAACACGCCGCCGCACAGCGCGGCGATCCCGGCCACCAGCACCTGCAACGACGCCTGCATCGAGTAATCGGTGCCCGCCGACTGCGCCCGGCAGCGATCCATCATGATCGTGAAGAGCGCCACCGTGGACAGGCCGTCCGCGAACTGCTCGAAATAGACGATGCCTGCGAGCAGGTAGGGGTCGTGCATGCCCCCCGCCACCCACAGGTACGCGGCGAGCCCGAGCGCCTGCATGACGCCGAAGCCGAGCAACGCCTGGGCGTGCCCGACGCGGACCAGGGCGGCTCCGCCGACGAAGGCACCGAGGATTCCCGCGGTCGCCGCCGCCGAACCCGTGATCGCGCCGATCACCTCGAGCGAGAACCCGCTGTCGGTGAGCAGCGGGCCCGTCATGCGCGATCCCAGCGAGTCGCCGAACTTGTAGAACGCGATCGTGACGAGCCACCAGCCCATCCGCGGCAGGACGACGAATTCGCGAAACAGGCGCAGGTAACCCCGCACGCCGTGCCACTGGGCGTGCGTCGCCGCGCGTTCGGCACTCGACGCCGCCTCGCGCACGAAGAGCACCGGGACCGTCACGAGCAGCATGAGGCACGCGAGCCCCGCATAACTCGCCTGCCAGCCGTAGCGGGCGGTCAGCCACAGCAGCGCGCCGCTGCCGACGACCATCCCGACCTTGTAGCCCACGACCTGGATGCTGTTGCCGGGTCCGCGCCACTCCGGACGCAGGTGAGTGACGGCGTAACCGTCGGTCGCGATGTCCTGCGTGGCCGCGACGAGGTTCATCGCCAAGAGCATGGCGAGCAGCAGCGGCAGGGCTGCCACCCAGGCCGGGAAGTCGCGCGAGGCGATCGTGAGCATCAAGACGAACGTCGCGCTGTTGAGCGCGAGCAGCCAGCGCCGGCGCGAGCCGTAGCGGTCGATGAACGGCGCCCACGCGAACTTGAGGGCCCAAGGCAGCGCGAGCGCGCTCGTGAAACCGATGATCGCCAGCGAGACGCCCTGCTCGCGCAGCAGCGGCGGCAGCGCCTTCGCGATCAGCCCGGACGGCAGGCCCTGCGCGAAATAGAGCGCCGCGAGCAGGCCGAAAAGTCGCCAGCGTCCGGACCCGACGGTGCGGTCGCCACCGTCCTGTCGCCCGTCGGTCGACCTGGCGCTGAAATGCATCGGTGGCGAATGGTGCCTGGCCGGACGCCTCGCCCGGCCGCGCTGCTCGCGGTTGCGCGAGCTACTGCGCCGGCGCGCCCAACTGCGTCCTGCGGTCAGTGCCGTGACGACCGGGCCGTCGCAGTCATCGCGCATCTTCGCGACCTTGCCGGCGCGGACCTCGAGCGACTGCATGAACGGGTTGCGGATCACCTTCATCGCCCGGAAATAGTCGAGGTCGTCATCGGCCCGGAGGGCGAGGAACGCCGCGTGATCCCTGCTCGACGCCGCCCGCAGCGCCTGCAGGGTTCCCGTGTCCGGACTCATCCGCCGTCCCTCCCGGTCACCTGCCATGCACGCTAGCATGGGGGTTCCGGAGCACGGAAGGAGATTTCGGGATGACCGAGTGGCTGTTCCAGGGCGACGCCTATCTCGAGCAGTGCACCGCCAGGGTCCGCGAGGCGTCGGTCGACGGCATCGTGCTCGACCGGACCGTGTTCTACCCGCTCGGCGGCGGCCAGCCCGGCGACACGGGCACGCTGCGAAGCGGCGACGGTCGCGAATGGCGCGTCATCGATACGCGCAAGGGTGAGTCCGGACGCATCGTGCACAAGGTCGCCGACCCCGCGTCGCTGCCTGCCGCCGGCGATGCGGTCGAGGCCATCGTCGACTGGCAGCGTCGCTACGCCCTCATGCGCATGCACACCGGCCTGCACCTGCTCGGGTCGGTGCTTCGGTTCGGCGTCACGGGCGGCCAGGTCGCGGTCGATCGCAGCCGGCTCGACTTCGACACCCAGGACGAGATCGACGCGGCACGGGTGACCGAGGCGCTGCAGTCGCTCGTCGCGCTCAACCGGCCGGTGTCCTCGCAATGGATCACCGACGCGGAACTCGACCGGCAACCGCAACTGGTCAGGACGATGTCCGTGCAGCCGCCGCGAGGCGCAGATCGCATCCGGCTGCTCGACATCGAGGGCGTGGACCTGCAGCCGTGCGGCGGCACCCACGTGCGCACCACCGGTGAGGTCGGCCGGCTCGTCGTGGTCAAGGTGGAGAACAAGGGCCGTCACAACAAGCGCGTCTACGTCGCATTTGCCGACGCCTGACGCGCCGTCTGGTTCGTGCGCCGACATGCGTCTACGCTATCCCGGACATGAACATCCCCGACGATGCACGCCGCAGGCCACGTGAGCCTGGAGCGCCCGACCCGAGTCGGAACGGCGCTGGCCGGCGCAACCTGATCGACGGCACACGCCTCAGGATGTTCACGACCGAACCCATGCCGACCGGCGACTACACGCTCGCGCCAGCGCTGCGCAGCGTGCGTACGGAGGTGGCAGCGGAGTTGTCGGGGACAGTCGGCGTTTCCTGCCCGACCGATACGACGCGGTCCGCAGGCGGGGCCGTGTACCTTTTCGAAGCATCCGGCGTCGTGCCCGACGACGGCGAATCGCTGCAGCTCGGCCGCGGCTGACCCGGCGGCCGATGCACAGCCTCGAACCGGAACTGCTGGCACTCGGCTCCGAGGGACTGGTCGAGCCGACCGTCGCGGCGCATGCCATCGCACGGGAGCGGCGCGATCCGCTCTCGATCCACGCCGAGCTGCGCCTCGCGCTCTACGCGGGGGTGCTGCTCGTCACCGGCGGCGTCGGCACGCTGCTCGCACGCCACCAGGATCGGGTCGGCCCGCTTGCGATCGCGCTGCTCGTGGCCGCGGCTGCAATCGCCTGCGGCGTGCCCGCCGTTCGCGCGCGGCGCGCGGGCCGGCCGCTCGGGGCGGCGGCCGACTACCTGCTGCTGCTCGCCGCCCTGCTCCTGAGCGCGGACCTTGCCTACGCCGAATATGAGTTCCGGTGGTTCGGCGCGTACTGGTCGTGGCACCTGTTGCTGCTCACGGTCGCGCATGCGGCGGTCGCGTACGCGTTCGGCTCGGGGCTCGTGCTCGGTGCCGCGCTCGGAGCACTCGCCGGGTGGTTCGGTGTCGGCCTCGGCCTCGACGAGGTGCCATTCCTGGGCTTCGGGGCACCTGAGCTCGGAGCACGTGCGCTCGCCTGCGCGGCGACGATCGCGGCGTGGGGTTTCGTCGATCGCCGGCGCGACGCCGGCTCCCGCTTCACCGACGTCTTCGTGCATTTCGCGGCCAACCTCGCGTTCGGCGGGGTCATCGCCTGGTGCGCGCGTGCACCGTGGCTGCTCGCGGGATTGCCGCTGCTCGTGGCGCTCGCCACGGCGAGCATCCGCCACGGGATGCGCCGCGGCCGCGAGGTCTTCGTCGTCTACGGCGTGCTCTACGCCGCACTCGGCGTGTGTGTCGTCGCCGTTCCGCGGATCGACGGGTCCTCCGCCGCGGCCTCGTTCATGTTGCTGGTGGTGGGCGGCGCGGCGTTCGCGCTCTGGTCGCTTCACCAGCGCATGCGGGAACGGGCACCTTGAGTCGCTGGCGGCCGTCGGCCGCAGAAGAGCGCTGGCTCGCCGTGGCGGGACGGCTGCGCCGACACGTGCCGCCCACCGCACTCGACGTACGCGCCGGTGGCTGGCGCGGTGTCCGCCCGCTCGCCCGCGCGGCGCTCTTCGTGCTCGGCGCCCTGGCTGCACTGCTGGCGCTCGCGGTGCTGGGGTTCGACGACGACCCGACGATACTCCTCGCCGGGTTGCTGGCGATCGGTGCCGGGGAGGCGCTCAAGGTATCGCAACGACTGCACGCGGCGGGGATCGAGGAAGGCCTCTGGGCCGCAGGGGCGATGCTGGTCGCGACCTGGTTCGGCGGCGAAGCGGCGCCCGCGTTCGGCCACGCGACCGTCGTATGGTGGTTCGTGATCATGGTGGCCACTGCGACCGCGGGTGCGCGCCTGCTCAATCCGCTGCTCACGACCTGTGCGGTGCTCGCCGGCATCGAGTGGCTCGCCGCACTCGCGCCGGCACGGGTGATCGACGCGTCGTCCGGCCGTGGAACCACGGGTTTCGTGGTCGGGTCGGCCCTGGCGGCCGGCGCGCTCTGGCTCGGCGGGCGCGAGTACCGCCGGCCGTCGGTGGACCGCATGCTCGACTGGCTCGTGGTGGTCCTGCCGCTGTTCGCCTATGCCCGCTATCACGGCGCCTATGTCGTCGGCCCGGGGCTCGGCCTGCATGCGTCGCGACCGTTGACGATCGTCGCGCTGCTGGCGCTCGCCGGCGGCATGGCGCTCGCGGGCCGGCGACGCAGGCGACGCGCACCGCTGCTCGGCCTGCTCGGCTGCCTCGCGTGCCTCGCCGTCGAGTTCGCGAACCTCGTCGGCGGGCCGGCAGAGGCGTGGCTCATCGGGTACGGCTGCGTTGCGATCATGGCCGCGTCGCTGCTCGAGCGGCGCTTCCAGGCGACGCGCGACGGGATCACCTCGGTACGGCTGGACGACCGCGACGACCTCGTCGGCGAGTTGAGCTCGACGCTCGCCGCAGCGGTGGCCGCACGCACCTCCACGGCCCTCGAGCCGGCCATGCCCGAGGAGCGACTCGAGCCGGGGCGCGACGGACGCTTCGGCGGCGCGGGAGCGAGCGGCCGCTTCTGACCACGGGCGGGACGCCACCCGA
>CAVQQX010000117.1:0-17107 GCA_963714645.1 uncultured Gammaproteobacteria bacterium | reverse complement strand
GCGGCCGGCATCAAGCAGGTAGACAAGATCGTCATCTCGAAGCTGCTGCCAATCAGCAGCCTTGGGTATTACTCCGCGGCTGCGCTCGCCGCGAACGGGCTCGGCAAGGTGGCAGTGCCCTTCCAGACGGCGTTGTTCCCAAGATTCTCCAAGCTCTTCGCGCAGCAGAGGCACCAGGAACTCGGGCGGTTGTTCCGGGATTGCGTCCGACTGTTGACGCTGCTGAGCTGCTCGGTCGCCGGGGCGTTTGTCTTCTTCTCGCACGACATCCTGCTGCTCTGGATACGGTCGATGCCCGCCGCGGACATGGCGGCGCGCCCAATGGCGGTCCTGTCGTCGGCAATGATGCTGAATGGCGTCATGGCACCCGTGTTCAGCCTGATACTGGCGACCGGTTACACTCAGATCTCGCTAGCGGTGAATGCGGCGGGGTGCGTCGTCCTGTTGCCGGTGACGTACTGGCTGGTGTCAGAGTTCGGTCTCGTCGGTGCAGCGGCCGCGTGGCTTGCGTTCAATGTTGCTTACTATTGCATCGTTCCCGGTTGGCTCGCGCGGCGCTGGCCGCATTTCTCACTCAGCGGCTTCTACCTCCGGGATTCGCTGCCGTTTCTGGTGATGAGCGTGGTTCTTTTCGGCGCGGGCAACTGGCTGTCGGAAGGCGCCTCGCCCTGGACTCGCATTTCGGTCGCCGCAGTCGCGGGTTTCATGTGTCTCGGGCTCGGGCTCGTCCTCTCGAAGTCGTTGCGTAACATGGCGCTTGCCACGCTGCGGTCCCGGTCCAGATGAGACGCCTGACCCGACTGAGCCTGGACCGGACGGACTTCGTCGTGATGTACGTGATCGCAATGCACGGACTGATGTTTGCGAACCTGTTTATCGCCCCCCGGTTCGTTAGCACGCTGCTGCTGGCACCGTTCGCGTTCGTGACAGTCCTGCTGGCAATCGGCTACCTGATCCCGAAGTTCGTCGGCGGCCGACCCCGCATGCTGCCGCTGGACCTCGCGGTGACGGGCTACCTGCTGTACTCGCTGACCTCGCTTGCTTTCTTCGCGACCCCCGGAAACCCGGCTTCACCGACCGCGTTTTTCTACGGCATCAACCTCCAGGTTCTGCCGCTTCTCCTGTATTTCGTGGTGCGTGGCATAGAGCCTGGAGGACTGACGCGCATCCTGCGCACGGTCGTCGCGGCTCAGGCATTCTGCGCGCTGTTGGGCGTCGCGATGTTTCTTTATCGTCCGGCGTTCTACACCGAATACGTGAACACCAGGCTCGACTTGACGGAAGAGTGGCAGACCTACAGCAGACTGCAGTCCTACATGGGATCTACCGCCGTGGGCATACTTTGCGCAGCATCGATCCTGCTGCTCGCGCATCTGCAGGTCGACCGCGTGTTGCGCTATGCACTGGCATTGCTGTTCCTGCTTGCAATCCTGCTGACGCAGCAGCGCGGGGCCTACGTTTCCGGCGTGCTTGCATCGGCGTACCTAGTCTATCGTACGCGCGTCGGCCCCCTGCAGCTGGCGACGGCCCTGGCGGCGGTCGCGGCGGGGACGGTCGCCGGACTCACCAGCTTGGGGCTGACGACCGAGCTGCTGGCGGAGGTTTTCCGAAAGCGAGTCATCGAGGACCTTTTGCTTGGCGACCCGTTGGGCGAGCGTGTGGGTTCCTACGAGAAGGGTCTTCGGTTCATCACCGAGTTTCCGTTGGGGCTCGGCCTAGGCGCCACTACGTCCGCTGCCGACGATGCGAGCGCCCACCTGGGCGGGCAGGTCGTGGATGCCTACTACCTTCGGATCGCATCGGATCTCGGCGTAGTTGGTCTGCTGCTGTTCATCACGGTGCTCGCGGTTGCATTCGCGAGCTATGTCCGACGACCGGAGACCCATGCGTTCGCACTGGTCGTCGTGATTTATGCGATTCAATCAGTCGGCACGAACGTCCTCGATTCGTACTATGTGTCCCACGTATTCTGGCTGAGTCTCGGATGCGTCGGCTTGACTTACCTACCGAAGTGGCGGCCTGTCGCCGGTGCGCCGTTGGCTTTCCGTCGAATCCTGGTTGTCGAAGGAAAGATCGATGCCCGCTGACAAGCCATTGCTCGCGATGACCGCCTCGACGGGCTGGGCTGTGCGAAATTTCTTCCAGACCGGAATCGTCGAGGGCCTGTTGCGGGACTTCAGGGTGCTAGTGCTCACGACGTCGGCGATACACAGGAAGCTGGTGGAAGAAGGCTACGCACGGGAACTCGAGTATGTGGTCCGTGACGACCTCTTCGAACCGAGGTCATGGCGTTACCTCCGGCAGGTCCGCAAGAAGTTGTATATGGACAGCCGGGCCAGCGCGACGGATGCGATCTGGGCGCGTTATGTCCGGCGACCGTTATATCAGCGGCTAGGTGGAAAGGCCCTGTCGGTTGTGGTGCGGTTGCTCGATGCGCGACGTCTCCTGCGAGTGGTGGAGTCGCTGGATTTCCGCGTCAACCGCAGCGCGCGTGCAGAGGCCATCATTGCTCGATATTCGCCTGCGCTATTGTTTGCGACGCATGCATCGAGCTATTTCGAGGAGAGCCTGCTGCACGCCGCCGTCCGAAGCAAGGTGCCGACGGTTTTCATGGTGCTGAGCTGGGACCATCTGTCCAGCAAGGTGGTCTTGAGCGGGCGTTACGACCGGGTGATCGTCTGGAACCGCGTCACACGCAATGAGATCCTGCGCACGACTGATTACACGGAACGTCAGATCGGGGTCGTCGGGGTGCCACAATTTGACTGTTACGCACGGAAGCCAATAGGTTCCTACGACGACTGGTGCAGGCAGTATGGGCTGGACCCGGCCCGACGGACCATCCTGTTCAGCACGATGCCGCAGGTGCGGCACGGGCATCAGCATGTGATCCTGCGGCAGCTGCTCGACGAGGTGAATCGCGGCGAGCGTCTCCCGCCCGACCTGCAGGTTCTCATCAAGTGCCATCCGTTCGATAACACCGACAAATACGATGTGCTGCTCGAGGGTCAGTATCGCGCTGGCATTTACCGTTCGACGCTCGGTTTGCAACAGCGCCAGGAGGACTGGTTTCCCTCTCCGGTCGAGATGGAGAACTCGCGCGACGCCCTCCATTTCTGTTCGGTCAATTCGAATATTTTTTCGACTGTGACCCTGGAGGCTGCGTACCTGGATAAGCCGATCGTGCACGTGGCCTTCGACGGCGGGCCAGTCGAGAATCGCATTCCCTGCCGTGAGTACTACAACTTTGACCACTTCCGGCTCATCACGGCTTCGGGGGCTTCGTACCTCGCGGAGAGCTTCGACGAATTCATTGCTGCCTTGAGCCGGGGGCTCGAGCACCCCTCTGAGAAGGCGGCGCAGCGCCAGCGGCTCGTGGCCGACTATTTTCACGGTGCCCCGGGCAGCGCTGCGGCGAATGTCGTGGACTACCTGAGGGCATTCCATTTCGGTGGGGGGACGTGAGCGCCAACCCCACTGAAGGCGACGCACGTGTCGTCATCGCACCCCTCGGCGACGTGCTCGTTACCGGCGCCACGGGGCTGCTTGGTCGGCACGTCGTGAAATGCCTGGCCGGTCATCCGGGTGTCGACGGCTTGTACCTGGCTACGCGGGCACCAGAGTCGTCGCCTGCCGTATCCCGAGGGCGCTGCGTCTCCACGTTCCTGGACTTGACCCGCGATGTACAACTGCCGAACTGTGTGCGCACCTTGATTCACGTGGCTGGAGAAAAGCGTGACGAGTCACGTATGAGGTTGGTCAACGAATCCGGAACGCGCCGACTGATCGAAGCAGCGGCCAGCGCGGGAGTCATGCGTTTCGTGTACGTGAGCAGTGTCGGCGTCTATGGTGCTGGACCCGGTGCGGGCAGGATCGACGAGTCGTCGGCGCACGTTCCCATGAACGAATACGAACGAAGCAAGCAGGCGGGCGAGGAGGCGCTGCACGCGGCTGGCCGTGCGCCTTGGCCAGACGTCGTGGTCCTGCGTCCATCGAACGTGATCGGGTTCGATCCCGACGGGGGTCATCTGCCACTGCTCGGACTGGTCAGGTCGATCACTCGCGGCGTCTTTACGCGCTTCGGCCCGGCCGGTCGCTCGTGGCTGAATTACGTCGATGTCGGCGACGTCGCTCGTGCCATCGTCGCCGCGGCGGAGCGTGCACCCGCAGGCGGCGAGTACATCGTCAACGGTCCAGCGCGGCTCGACGACGCTGTCCGCTGGATCGCCGACGAATGTGGCGTCGAGGAGCCTCGCAGGCGGTTGCCGGTCTTGGCGGGGCGAATACTGGCCGTCATCGTTCCGTCAGCCGCGCGATTGTTCGGGAGGGTGCCGCCGTTCGACGGTTCGCGCCTGCGGGAATTGACCAACGATACGATCTACGATCCGTCGCGCCTCGGGCGCGTGACCGGGTTCGGCTATGCCGTTGGCCCGGAAGAGCTGTTTCGCCGGCTCGCCCGGCATTATCGCGAGTCCGGCTTATGCTGAAATCCCTGTTGTTGCTGGCGAGTGCCCCAAGCATCCACACGCGCCGCTGGGCAGAGTACTACCGTGATAGGGGCGTCCGAGTTCACGTCGCGAGTTTCCAGCCCGGCAGCATCGACGGCGTCGATGTCCACGCTCTTCCGACCTGGGGACTGGGCAAGCTGGGTTACGTGTTGGCCGCGCCTCTCGTGCGTTCGCTGGTGCGTAAAGTAGATGCCGACCTCACGCATGCGCACTACGTCACCAGCTATGGCTTCGTCGGCGCGCTGGCCCAGGTGCATCCGTTCGTCGTTACGGCCTGGGGTTCCGACGTGCTGCTCGTTACGCGCCAGTCGCGCATTATGCGACGGCTTGCCGCCTACGCCGTGCGCAGCGCGGATGCTGTAACGACCGTGGCCGATCACATGAACGCTGCGGTGATTGACCTCGGCGCCCGCGCAGACGCCGTGAGCGCCATTCCCTTCGGGGTCGACTCGAATCGATTTGTCATGGGCCACCCGACTCCGACTCGCGGCCGGCCGTGGCGCCTGATTTGCACGCGTAATTTTGCCCCTGTGTATGACATCTCGACGTTCCTGCGGGCCGTGGCGGAGCTCGCACGGGAAGGCGTCTCGCTGCACGTCGACCTTGTGGGCAAAGGCCCACTGCGTCCGGCGCTTGAGCAGGAAGCGGCAGGTCTCGGTATCGCGCGCATCTGCACGTTCCACGGCCACGTAGAACCCGAACGCCTAGTGCAGTTTCTCGGCGAGGCCGACGTATTCGTTAGCCCGTCGCTTTCAGACGGCAACAATGTCTCGCTGAACGAAGCCATGTCCTGCGGCGCATTTCCGGTCGCGACCAGGATTCCAGCGAACGTGCAGTGGATCACGGAGCGGTCGAACGGTCTTCTGTATGAAGCCGGTGTTGCAGCAGAACTCGCGGCCTGCCTGCGATTGGCGTTCGCCGACGGCGAACTGCGATTCCGAGCGCGGCAGATTAACCGGGAAATTGTAGTCACGCGTGCAAGCTGGGATGCCGCCTGCCGGCGCATGGACAAAATTTACGAACTGGTGCTCGGGAAGCGACCCGACAGGAGTCGGAAGTGAGCGCGAAAGCCTTGTGGATCTATGGCGGTGGCGCACATGCGCGCAAGGTCTGCCACACGGCGCGAGCGGCCGGCTGGCTGGTTCGCGGCTTCATCGACGAGGCAGTGAATGCCCATTCGCCAGTTGAGGGCCTACCGCTGCTGCACCCAGGCGCGCTTCCGTCGTCGGTCCCCGACGGGTCGGTCTTCGTCGCGATCGGACGGCCAGACGTTCGTCGCCGTCTAGTGTATCGGTTGACTGGAGATAGGTGGACAATCGCTACCGTCGTTCATCCCCTGGCTTGGGTTGCGCCGGACGCATGCGTCGCCGCGGGTGTTCTGGTCGCCGCCGGGGCAATCGTGGAATCCGGTGCCGAGATAGGTCGCGGAGCCATCTTGGATATCGGAGTCCTTGTCGATCACGACTGCCGCGTCGGCGAGTTTTGTCACTTGCGTCCGGGACGCGTCCTGCAGCCGTCCACTGTCGTGGAAACCCGGTCCGATGGCGGCAGTTCAACGCCCGGTGGCGGCAGGAGCCATGCTTGAGCCTTTTGACCGCTACAGTTCAGCAGGAGTCGCGCGACACGCATGCACAATCCTGTATTCAGTGTCGTGATGCCCACGTACAACTCGGAGAGGTATGTTCGAGGCGCCGTAGAGTCGGTCCGGCAGCAAACTCTCGCTGACTGGGAGCTGTTGGTTGTGGACGACGCGTCGAGTGACTCGACGCCCCGAATCCTAAGCCAGCTTGCACGGGACGACGCGCGCATCAAGGTGATTTTTCTGTCGGCCAACGTCGGCCCGGCCGAGGCTCGCAATACCGCGATAAGGTCTATGCGCGGGCGGTACGCCGCATTTCTCGACAGCGATGACCTCTGGCGTGCCGACAAGCTTGCGCTACAGCTGGATCAGTTCGAACGCACAGGTGCAGCGCTTGTATACTCTGCGTATGAGAAGATCGATGATGACGGTACTCGCCTCGGACGGGTAGTAGGCGTGCCGCGGACTGTCACGTACGAGCAACTGCTCGGTGCGACGGTCATCGCAACCTGCACCGCCGCGTACGACACGAAAATCATCGGCAATGTCTCGATGCCCTTGATCCGCAAGCGACAGGATTTCGCTCTGTGGCTTCAGATCCTGCGGCAGGGTCGCGTTGCGCAAGGCTTGGATGAACCGCTGGCATTGTTGCGTAAGAGACCGGGATCGGTATCGAGTAACAAGCTGTCGGCATTGCGCTACACATGGAAGGTGTACAGGGATATCGAGCACTTGTCGTTCGGACGCGCGTTGGCGTGCTTCACAAGGTACTCGTTGCATGCAGCAATGAAGGCGCGCATTTGAGAGCAACGGCGCGATTCAATGGTCGATAGGCATAGCTGGTCGCAGGACGCGGTCGGCGCCGTGACTGGTGCAAGCGGCTTCATCGGACGGGCACTATGCGCCGCGCTTCGGCTACGTGGCGTTACCGTGCGTGCGCTCGTACGCGGCTCCGTGGGGAGAGAAGTCAGCTCTACATTTCCGCGTAGACAGTCGGACGTGTCGGAGGATGCCAGCTCGACGGTCGCCACATTGGAAATCGGAGATATCAGCTCGAAGACTGACTGGGCGGCGGCATTGGATGGAGTTGATTGGGTTATTCACTGCGCGGCGATGGCGCACATCCCTCCAGCAAAGGCGCTTGCCGCCCAAGCGCGCATTTTCGAGGTCAATGTCGCGGGAACGAGGCGGCTTGCGGAGGATGCGGCCCGAGCCGGGGTTCGCCGCATTGTCTTTGTGAGTTCTGTTGGCGTAATGGGAAGATCTACGCCTAAAGGTAGGCCGTTCGACGCGGGGGGCGTCGTCGCTCCGGATGGGACCTACGCGAGATCGAAATGGGAGGCCGAGCTTGCATTGCGGCAGGTTGCGCAGGATATAGGCATTGAGATCGTGGTAGTTCGACCCCCTCTGGTATACGGGGCTGGTGCGCCGGGAAACTTTCAACGTCTTCTTGGGCTTATTCATCGAGGAATCCCGCTACCGCTGCGAAATGTGGATAATCGGCGCTCGTTGGTCTCGATTGAGAGCCTTGTGGACTTGCTCTTACGTTGCGTTGAACATCCTGCTGCTATCGGGCAGACGTTTCTCGTCTCTGATAATGATGACCTGTCAACTGCCGATCTCGTGCGTCGGATCTCTTGGGCGATGGGTCGTTCCCTCCGACTGTGGCCAGCACCAATGCCACTGCTGAGGACTGCGGCGCGCCTCAGTGGACAGTTGGCCCGCATGGAGAGCCTTGTCGAGTCACTACAGGTCGATATCCGACATACGATGAGGGCGCTGGATTGGAAACCTGTCTGCACCGTCGATGCGGGCTTAGCCAGGGCAGTCGCCTGGTACTGTGCAAACCATGCAACGCGTCTTTGACGTGCTGCTCGCAAGCTTTGGCCTGCTATTGCTGTCGCCCTTGCTCGCCTCGATTACGGTACTTGGATTGCTGGACACGGGCTCGCCATTCTTTCGACAGGAGCGAGTAGGGCGATTCCAGCGTCCGTTCATCCTGGTGAAATTCCGGACAATGTCGCCGCATGCTGCTTCGGTGCCAACGCACATGGCAGACCCTGCAGCCTTCACGCGATACGGCGGTCTCCTCCGGCGCAGCAAGCTCGACGAGCTACCGCAGCTCTGGAATGTGCTGAAGGGCGACATGAGTCTTGTCGGTCCTCGTCCTTGCCTGCCGACCCAGGTCGAATTGGTACATGCTCGCTCGGCGCTCGGAGTTTTTGGAGTACGGCCCGGCGTTACTGGTCTGGCGCAGATTCACGGCATTGACATGTCCACGCCCGAGCTCCTTGCACAGACCGACGCAGAGATGCTCCGGTCGCTTACAATCGCGACCTATTGCCGACTTCTGATGCTCACACTGTCAGGCAGGGGTTTGGGCGACCGCATTGTGCATCGAGGGCAGGTGTGAGCATTTACAAAGCCGGCGCAGGTTGCAGTGTGACGGGCCTCCTGCAAGGCGTGACGTAGGAAAGTAAGGATATGCTGGCTCGAGTCCGTGGCCTTGACCGGCCGCTGAAACGCGTAATTATGGTCCTCGCCGACGCGACGTCGATCATGGTCGCCCTCTGGCTCGCCTTCGCGCTCAAGTTCGACTCGCTCACGACCGGCTTCGAGCGCAACCCCTGGCTGTACGTGGGGTCGATCACGGCCAGCCTCGTACTGTTCTGGCTGTTCGGACTCTACCGGTCGGTGGTCCGCTACATCGGCCCGCGGGCGATTCTCGCGGTCCTCGGCGGCGTGATCGGCTCGACCGCCGTGCTGTACCTGCTGGGCTATACCGTCACGGAACGGCCCCTATCGTTCTCGACGGTGGCGATCTACGCGCTGATCGCGCTCGTCTGGGTCGCGAGCAGCCGCTACCTCGCGCGCTGGGTCCTGCTGCAGCCGAACGCAGCGGGTGAGAACGTCGCGATTTATGGCGCCGGCGATGCGGGCATCCGGCTCGCGCGGGCGCTCAATGTCGGCAGGGGACTCGGCGTCGTGGCGTTCCTCGACGACAAGATTGTGCTGCAGGGCGCCCTGATCGACAACGTGCCGGTGTATTCGCCGAATGAACTGCCGCGCCTGATCGAGCGCAAGCTGATCACGCGGGTACTGCTGGCGGTCCCATCGGCATCGCGCCATCGGCGCGCGGATATCATCCGCCGCGTCGAAGGCTACGGGCTGCTGGTGCAGACCATCCCGAACCTCGCGGAGATCGCGAGCGGAATCGCGTCGGTCGACGAGCTGCGCGAGATCGACGTGGGCGACCTGCTCGGGCGCGACCCGGTACCGCCGAATCCCCGGTTGCTCGAAGCCTGCATCCGCGGCAAGAGCGTCATGGTCACGGGTGCGGGCGGCTCCATCGGCTCGGAGCTGTGCCGGCAGATCGTGCGGCTGATGCCCCGCAGGCTCGTGCTGTTCGAGGCCTCGGAGCTGGCGCTCTACAACATCGACCGCGAGCTGCGTCGCGCCGCCGCCGAGTCCGGCAGCCCGGTCGAACTCGTCGCGCTGCTCGGCAACGCGCACCACAAGTACCGGGCGCGCGAGGTCATCCAGGCCAACGGCGTGCAGACGCTCTATCACGCGGCCGCCTACAAGCACGTGCCGATCGTCGAGCAGAACGTCATCGAAGGCATCCACAACAACGTGATCAGCACCTGGTACACGGCCGAGGCGGCGCTCGAATGCGGCGTCGAGACCTTCGTGCTGATCTCGACCGACAAGGCCGTCAACCCCACCAACGTCATGGGCGCGACCAAGCGCCTTGCCGAGATGGTGCTGCAGGGCATGCAGGAACGTACGGACAAGAGCCGGTTCTGCATGGTCCGCTTCGGCAACGTGCTCGAGTCGTCGGGCTCGGTGGTGCCGCTGTTCCGCGAGCAGATCAAGCGCGGCGGGCCGGTCACGGTGACGCACCCGGACGTGATCCGTTACTTCATGACGATTCCGGAGGCCTCGCAGCTGGTGCTGCAGGCCGGTTCGATGGGGCAGGGCGGCGACGTGTTCGTGCTGGACATGGGCAAACCCATGCGGATCGACGACCTGGCGCGCCGCATGATCAGCCTCTCGGGCCTCACGATTCGCGACGAACAGAACCTGGAAGGCGACGTCGAGATCGTCTACACCGGGCTGCGCCCGGCCGAAAAGCTGTACGAGGAGCTGCTGATCGGCAACGACGTGAGCGGCACCGATCACCCGATGATCCTGCGCGCCATGGAGGACAGCCTGCCGTGGCCAGCGACGCAGCGACTGCTGCAGCAACTGCTGGTCGCGATGGGCCAGTTCGACGTGCCGGCGGCGCGGGATCTTCTGACCCAGGCCATCCGCGAATACCGCCCGAGTGCGTCGCTCGTCGACCTCGTGTGGAGCATGCGCAACCGGGACGAGGCGCCTGCTCCCAGCCGCGGTGTCGATGGCAAGGTCACGAGCCTGCAGTCCTGGCGGGGCGGTACGATCCCACAGTAGCGTTGGCGCCTCCGGGGTATCGCCCCGGGCTTATCGCCTCGGGCCGCACTGCCTCGCAAGAGCGTCCGACGCCGGGCGAACCTGCGCCGCGTCGCAGAAAGGCGCCGACGTCCGCCGCCCGCCTACGGGATGCAGCTACCGCTCTGCTATGATGCCGCCGCCGGACGTCGCGGCGCGGCGTCGAAATATCGAATAAAAGCAAAGGATTACGCGTGAGAGTTACTGTGTTTGGTTCGGGCTATGTCGGGCTGGTCACGGGCGCGTGCTTTGCCGAAGCCGGGAACAATGTGGTCTGCGTCGACATCGATGCAGGCAAGGTCGCGCGCCTGCAGCAGGGCGAGATCCCGATCCACGAGCCGGGTCTCGACGCGCTCGTGACGCGCAATTTCGCCAAGGGGCGCCTGCGGTTCACGACCGACGCCGCGGAAGGCATCCGCCACGGCCTCTTCCAGTTCATCGCGGTCGGCACGCCGCCGGAGGAGGACGGCTCCGCCGACCTGTCGCACGTGCTCGCCGTCGCCGAAACGATCGGCCGGCACATGACCGAGTATCGCGTGGTCGTCGACAAGTCGACGGTGCCCGTCGGCACGGCGGACAAGGTCCGCGAACGCATCGACCAGACGCTCGGCGAGCGGGGCGTGAAGATCGAGTTCGACGTCGTGTCGAATCCCGAGTTCCTGAAGGAGGGCGCGGCGATCGGCGACTTCATGAAACCCGACCGTGTCGTGGTCGGGACGGAGAACCCGCGCACCGCCGAGCTCCTCAAGACACTCTACGACCCGTTCACGCGCAACCGCGACCGCATGATCGTGATGGACGTGCGCTCGGCCGAGCTCACCAAGTACGCGGCCAACGCGATGCTCGCGACCAAGATCAGTTTCATGAACGAGATCGCCAATCTTGCCGAGCGCGTGGGCGCCGACATCGAGAAAGTGCGCGTGGGCATCGGCTCCGACCCGCGCATCGGCTACAGCTTCATCTATCCGGGTGCCGGCTACGGCGGCTCGTGCTTCCCGAAGGACGTCAAGGCGCTCGTGCACAGCGCCGGCGAGCATCGCTTCGACGCGCGGCTGCTCAAGGCCGTCGAAGCCGTGAACAAGCACCAGAAGCAGGTCCTGTTCGAGAAGCTTAAATCGTTCTTCGGCGGCAGGCTCGAGGGCCGCACCGTGGCGATCTGGGGACTCGCGTTCAAGCCGAACACGGACGACATGCGTGAAGCGCCGGCCCGCGACCTGATCGAGTCGCTGTGGCGCGCGGGCGCCCGCGTGCGGGCCTACGATCCGGTCGCGATGAACGAGGCGGCACGGCTCTACGGCATTCGCGACGACCTCGAGCTCTGCGGCGATGCCGAGTCGGCGCTCGACGGTGCCGATGCGCTCGCGATCGTCACGGAATGGCAGGAGTTCCGCAGCCCCGATTTCGACACGATCCGCGACAAGGTCTCGAGCAAGGCGATCTTCGACGGCCGCAACCTGTACGACCCCGCCTTCGTGCGCTCGTTCGGCCTCAGGTACTTCGGGATCGGGCGCGGTGATCCCGACGCCCGGGGCAGCGTCCATGCCTGACCAGGGTGGTGTGCTGCGTTGACTCCGGACATCGTCCTGACCCTTGCCGTCGTGGCCAGCGTCCTGGCGCTGCTCACGACCACCAACCTCGACACGGACGTCGTGCTCGTGGGCGCGATGATCGCGCTCACGCTGCTCGGCATCCTGCGTCCAGAGGAAGCGCTGCAGGGCTTCGCGAGCAGCGGCGTCATGACGATCGCTGCGCTCTACATCGTCGTGGCGGGGCTTCGCGAAACCGGCGCGATGGCCTGGATCTCGCGGGCCGTGCTCGGCCGGCCGCGCTCGCTCGCAATCGCGCAGGCCAAGCTGATGCTGGTCACCGGCGCACTCTCGACCGTGATCAACAACACGCCGGTGGTGGCGCTCTTCATCCCGGTGGCACAGGAATGGGCCTCCCGCTTCGGCTATTCGATCTCGAAGCTGCTGCTGCCGATGAACAACCTGGTGATCCTCGCCGGCATGTGCACACTGATCGGCACCAGCACCAACCTGATCGTGTACTCGCTGCTGATCAAAGCCGTGCCCGACGCCCGGATGGGACTCTTCGAGCTCGCCTGGATCGGCGTGCCGCTCACGATCATCGGATTCGTCTATCTCCTGGTCTTCTCGCGCTGGCTGCTGCCCGACCGCCAGGGACCCGTGGAGCAGCTCGTCAACGCCCGCGAGTACGCGGTCGAGGCGCGGGTGCTGCCCGGTGGCCCGCTGGTCGGGCGCAGCATCGCCGAGGTCGGCCTCAGGAGCATGAAGCACGCGTTCGTGCTCGACATCAGTCGCAGCGAGCGCCTGCTGACTGCCGTCGGGCCCGGCGAGGTGCTCGAGGCCAATGACAGGATCACGTTCGTCGGCGTGGTGGACACCGTGAACGAGTTGCGCCGGATGCCGGGCCTCTCGGTCGCCGAGGACCAGACCTACCAGCTGGACCTGCAGAACAACCGCCGCTGGCTGATCGAGATCGTGCTGAGCCAGAGCGCTCCGGTCGTCGGCCACACGGTCCGCGAATCGAATTTCCGCTCGCTGTACGGCGCCGCGATCATCTCGATCTCGCGCGAAGGGGCCCGACTCGACGGCAAGCTCGGCGACGTTCGCCTGCGCGCCGGCGACGTGCTGCTGGTCGAGGCCGACCAGGGATTCGTCGGGCGGCACAAGTACAACCGCGACTTCCTGCTGGTGAGCCGGTTGCAGGACTCGACCCGCCCCAACTTCGCACGCGCGCCACTCGCGTTCGCGATCCTGCTGGCCATGCTGGTCGTGTCGGCCATGGAACTCGTTCCGCTGTTCCAGGCGTCGTTCCTCGCGGCGGGTCTGATGATCGGCACGGGCTGCGTGAACCTCGGCATCGCGCGCCGCTCGATCGAATACCCGGTCCTGGTCGGCATCGGCGCTTCGTTCGCTCTGGGGTTCGCGCTGGCCGAATCGGGAGCGGCCACGCTGCTCGCCGGCTGGATCGGAGACCTCGCGCGGGGCGACCCGTTCTGGGCGCTGGTCGTGCTCTACGGCGCGACGGTGGTGGTCACCGAGCTCATCACGAACAATGCGGCCGCGGTTCTCATGTTCCCGATCGCGATGGCCGTGGCCCACGACGGCAACGTGAGCTACCTGCCGTACGTGATCTCGGTCATGGTCGGTGCGTCGGCCGGGTTCGTCACGCCCATCGGCTACCAGACCAATCTGATGGTCTATGGCCCGGGTGGCTACCGGTGGGTCGATTTCATCCGCTTCGGCGCGCCGTTGAGCGTGCTGGTCGGCATCGCGACCATGCTGATCGTGCCGAAGGTGTGGCCTTTCTGATCGCGGGTTTCTGAGCACAGGACGTCCTCGCGCATGCTGATCCCCCTGATTCTTTCCGGCGGCTCCGGCACGCGGCTCTGGCCGCTGTCGCGCGAGCTGTATCCCAAGCAGCTGCTGCCGCTCTTGGGCGAGCGCACGATGCTGCAGGAGACCGTGTCCCGCGTCGCCGGGCTGCCGGACCTCGCACCGCCGATCGTCGTGTGCAACGAGAGTCATCGTTTCATGGTGGCAGAGCAGCTGCGCGAGTGCGGCACACCGCCGCAGGCGATCCTGCTCGAGCCGGTCGGTCGCAACACGGCCCCCGCGGTCGCCGTCGCGGCGCTGGCGGCCCTCGACCACGCCCCCGCGGCCCGCGCCACGCGGGATCCCGATCCGGTGCTGCTCGTGCTGCCCGCCGATCACGTGATTCGCGACGTCGCCGCGTTCCAGGCGACGGTGAGCGCCGGCCGGACGGCCGCCGAAGCAGGCAAGCTCGTCACCTTCGGCGTGGTCCCGGACCGTGCCGAAACGGGCTATGGCTACATCCGTCGCGCGCAGGGCGACGGGCCCAGCTACGCGGTGCAGCAGTTCGTCGAGAAGCCGGACGCGGCGACCGCGCAGCGTTACGTCGATTCCGGCGAGTACTTCTGGAACAGCGGCATGTTCATGTTCCGCGCGCGGGTCTACCTCGCGGAGTTGCAGCGCCATGCGCCCGCCATGCTCGAAGCGTGCAAGGCGGCGATGGCCGCGGCGAAGCGCGACCTGGACTTCACGCGCCTGCCGGCCAGGGAATTCGGGGCGTGCCCCGGAGATTCGATCGACTATGCCGTGATGGAGAAGACCGACTCCGCGGTGGTCGTCCCGCTCGATGCCGGGTGGAGCGACGTCGGCTCGTGGTCGGCGCTGCAGGATGCGCTGCCCCGCGATGCGCGCGGCAACGTCGCGACCGGCGACGTTCTGGTCGAGGACACGAGCGGCTGCTACCTGCATTCGACGAGCAGGCTGATCGCGGCGGTCGGCCTCGAGGACCACGTCGTCGTCGAGACCAAGGACGCCGTGCTGGTCGCACCGCGCGATCGCGTGCAGGACGTGAAGCAGCTCGTGGCCCGGTTGAAGGCGCAGGGGCGTTACGAGACGGCGCTGCACCGCGAGGTGTTCAGGCCGTGGGGCAGCTACGACAGCATCGACACCGGCGACCGCTTCCAGGTGAAGCGACTGGTCGTGAAGCCCGGTGCGCAGATGTCGCTGCAGCTGCACCACCACCGTGCCGAGCACTGGATCGTCGTGTCGGGGACGGCCCGCATCACGCGCGGCGACGAGACATTCCTGCTCGGCGAGAACGAATCCACCTACATCCCGCTGGGCACGAGGCACCGGATCGAGAACCCGGGTAAAGTCACGCTGCACATCATCGAAGTGCAGTCGGGCAGCTACCTCGGCGAGGACGACATCGTCCGCTTCGAGGACGTGTACGGACGGGAAGGAACCACCAAGTGAATCCGATCACGATCGAGGGCTTCAAGGCCTATGACATGCGCGGCCGCGTCCCGGCCGAGCTCAACGAGGACGTCGCGTACCGCGTCGGGCGGGCCTACGCCGAGTTCGTCGAGCCGAGGAAAGTCGTCGTCGGCCGCGACATCCGCCTGAGCAGCGAGCAGCTCTGCAAGGCGCTCGAGCAGGGCCTGCTCGACTCGGGCGTCGACGTGTACGACATCGGGCTCTGCGGCACCGAGGTGGTCTACTACGCGACGTTCGCGCGCGAAATGGACGGCGGCATCATGGTGACGGCGAGTCACAATCCGTCCGACTTCAACGGCATGAAATTCGTCCGCGAAGGCTCGCGCCCGATCAGCGGCGACACCGGGCTCGTCGACATCCGCAGGTTCGCGGAGGCGGGGGCCTTCTCGAAGCCGCCGCGCATCGGCGAGCGCTTCGCCGTCGACATCATGCCGGACTACATCCGGCACCTGCTCACGTACGTCGACCGCGCGAAGCTGAAGCCGCTCAAGGTGGTCGTGCACGCGGGCAACGGCGGCGCCGGGCTGATCATCGACAAGCTCGAGCCGCACCTGCCGTTCGAGTTCATCAAGGTCGAGCACGAGCCTGACGGCCGCTTCCCGAACGGCGTGCCCAACCCGATGCTGGTCGAGAAGCACCGCGCCCCGGTGGAGGCCTTACGCGAGCACGGGGCGGACTGTGCGATTTCCTGGGACGGCGACTACGACCGCTGCTTCCTGTTCGACGAGAAGGGCAGCTTCATCGAGGGGTACTACATCGTCGGGCTGCTCGCGGCGTCGTTCCTGCAGCGCGAACGGGGCGCCCGCATCGTCCACGACCCGCGCCTCACCTGGAACACGCTCGACATCGTGCAGCGTCTGGGCGGCGAGGCCGTGCAGTCGAAGTCGGGCCACGCCTTCATGAAGGCCGTGATGCGCGAGGTCGACGCCGCCTATGGCGGCGAGATGAGCGCGCACCATTACTTCCGCGATTTCTCCTATTGCGACAGCGGCATGATCCCGTGGCTGCTCGTCACGCAACTGATCAGTATTTCCGGCAAGCCGTTGTCGGAACTGGTCGGCGAACGCATCCGCTTGTTCCCTGCGAGCGGCGAGATCAACCGGCGCGTGCCGGACGCCAAGGCGACGATCGCCGCAGTGCTGGCGGCGTACCAGCCGCGCGCGCGGACGGTCGACCATACCGACGGCGTGAGCCTCGAGTTCGATTCGTGGCGGTTCAACCTGCGCACCTCGAACACCGAGCCGCTGATCCGGCTCAACGTCGAGAGCCGGGGCAACGAGGGCCTGATGCGCGACAAGACCCGGGAGCTGCTCGGGCTGGTGGGTGGCGAGCCGGGCTGAATGCGGGACAAGACCCGGGAGCTGCCCGGGCGGGTGGGTGGCGAGCCGGGCTGAGGTCGCCCATCCCACTTTACCGCTCGGCAGTGGAAGTCGCGCGCAGCCCGGGTGCGGGTCCCGCTGCGCACGCGAGGTCCCTCGATTGACCCCCTCCGACCCGCCCCCTAAACTACGCGCCCCTCGGGCGGGCGGTTAGCTCAGCGGTAGAGCACTGCTTTCACACGGCAGGGGTCACTGGTTCGATCCCAGTACCGCCCACCATCTCCTGCGGATCCATTCCGGTCACATAGGTGCCGGTTCATTGCGGGGACATGGGTAACACTTTGGCGCCGAATGGATTCTCGGCGGCCTCCACCCGACAACATGCATGGTCGAAGACGC
>CAVQQX010000116.1:0-14171 GCA_963714645.1 uncultured Gammaproteobacteria bacterium | reverse complement strand
GAGTACTGGACGTCGCTCGAGACCACCGTCGAGGAGTCGCTCGACCGCGACTACAGGCCGGAAGGCGGGCAGGCCAATCCATTCCTGCACATGGGACTGCACCTCGCCGTGCGCGAACAGGTCGCCACCGACCGGCCGTCCGGGATCGCGCAGGTGTACCGCGCGCTGGTCGACCGGACCCGGGATGCGCATGCGGCCGAGCACGAGATGATCGAATGCCTGGGCGAGGCACTGTGGCAGGCACAACGGGCGGGACGCGCGCCGGACGAATCGGCCTACCTCGAGTCGCTGCGGCGCCGGATCCGGGCGACGCGCCGGCGCTGAGGCCCAAGCACCGGAAATTACGCGTCGTTGCCTGCGGTCGAGTCGCCCCCGAGCAGCCGCGCGAGTGCCGCCTCGTGCGGAGCGAAGTACGCGGCGAGGCGGTCTGCAGTCGCCGGCACGATGGGCGGATATGTCCGCGTGTTGCGTGGCTCGAGCCGCACGTTTCCCGCGGCCGGCAGGCCAAGGTGCGCCAGCGTGCGATCGAGCACGCGGAGCGGTTCGCGCGCGAGCTCTTCGAACCGCAGCACGAGCAGCTGCTCGCGCGGATAGAGCCGCAGCCAGCGCTCGAGCTGCTCTGCATACCGCCCCCGCGCGACGTAGCTGAAATGCTGGTGGGCGCGGCTGCGCGCGATCTCGCCACGCGCGAGCCGTTCGGCTTCGAGCCCGATGCGGTCGTCCTCGGCCGCGATTGCATCTTCGAACGTCAGCGTCTCGCGCCTGGCGTCGCGCTCGTGCCAGTAGTGGGAGTACGCTCGCCGCACCGGATCGCGCACCAGCACGATGAGGCGCGCGGCGGGCACCAGCGCATGCGCACGCTGCGGCGCGAGCGGGTGGAAGAGGTAGTACGGGCTGCTGTCGAGGTTGCAGCCCGGCGCGCCCAACTTGCCGAAATGGGCGCGATACCAGCGTTCGCCGCGCTCGTGGTTGAGGTCGAAGTAATGCACTTCCTTGCGCAGCGGGGGCACCACGCCCGGGTGCTGCGTCAGGTAGTTGTGCAGCGAACTGGTGCCGCACTTCATGCCGCCGAGGATCAACGCGCCCGGCAGCGCACGCTCGTCGCGCAGGCGCGCATGCAGTTCGATCCGGCGCCCGGCCTCGAGCAAGCCGAACCAGCGCAGCGTACGTGTCAGCGTGGGATGCATCGTGGGCGCATCGCGGGCGGGGGTCGGTTCAGTCCGCGACGCCCTTCTTCGCGGCCTTGCGCGGCAGGTACAGGTCCGTGAGCGAGCCGTCGAACGCTTCGGCGGCGAAGGCGACCGTCTCGGAAAGCGTGGGATGCGGGTGGATCGTGAGGCCGATGTCGGTCGCGTCCGCCCCGAGTTCGATCGCCAGCATGACCTCGGAGATGAGCTCGCCGGCGCCGGGACCGACGATGCCGCCGCCCACGACGCGGTGCGTCTGCGGGTCGAACAGCAGCTTGGTGAAGCCCTCGTCGCGCCCGATCGCGAGCGAACGCCCGCTCGCGGCCCACGGAAACACCGCCTTCTCGAAGGCGACTCCCCTGGCCTTCGCGTCCGTCTCGGTGAGGCCGCCCCAGGCGATCTCGGGATCGGTGTACGCCACCGACGGGATCGCGCGCGCGTCGAAAAAGCGCTTGTGCCCGGCGATCACCTCGGCAGCGACCTTGCCCTCGTGCGTCGCCTTGTGCGCCAGCATCGGCTGCCCGACCACGTCGCCGACGGCGAAGATGTGCGGGACGTTGGTGCGCTGCTGCCGGTCGACCGCGATGTAGCCACGCTCGTCCACGCGCACGCCCGCTGCCTCGCACGCGACACGCTTGCCGTTCGGCGTGCGCCCGACCGCCACCAGCACCTTGTCGTAGAGCTGGGGCGCCGGCGCCTTCGCGCCTTCGAACGATACCCGCAGCCCGGCGGCCTCGGGCCCGATCCGGGCGACTTTCGTGCCCAGCAGGATCGCCTCGTAGTGCGGCGTGATGCGCTTCTCGAGCGGTCGCACGAGGTCGCGATCGCACCCCGGCATGAGGCCGTCGGTGAGCTCGACGACGCTCACCTTGACGCCGAGGGCTGCGTACACCGTGGCCATCTCGAGGCCGATGATGCCGCCGCCCACGACCAGCAGGCGCTGTGGCAGGTCGAGTTCGAGGGCGCCGGTCGAGTCCATGATGCGCGGGTCATCCGCTAGCCCGGGCAAGCGCAGCGATTCGGACCCGGCGGCGATGATGCAGTGGGCGAAGCTCGTCGTGCCGGTCGAGCCGTCGTCGGACGCGATCGTTACCGCGTGGTCGCCCGCGAAGGTCGCGCTGCCGCGCAGGACGGTGACCTTGCGCTGCTTCGCCATCGCCGCGAGGCCGCCGGTGAGGCGGCCGACCACCTTGTCCTTCCAGCCCCGCAGTTTCGCGGCGTCGATCTTCGGCGAGCCGAAGTCGACTCCGAACGCCGCCATCGCGCGCGCGTCCTCGATCACCTTGGCGGCGTGCAGCAGGGCTTTCGAGGGGATGCAGCCTACGTTCAGACAGACGCCACCGAGCGTCGCCGAGCGTTCCACGAGCGCCACCTTCAGGCCCAGGTCCGCCGCGCGGAATGCCGCCGCGTAACCGCCGGGCCCTGCGCCGATCACGAGCAGCTGGAAATCGTAGTTTGCGGGCGGTGCGGCGCCGGCCCCGGCCGGCGCCGTCGACGGGGAGGCGACCTTGGGGACGGAGTCCGCGCTCGGCGCCGCGCCGGAGGCGCCCGACCGGGCCGGCTCGAGCGCCAGCGGTACGATCGGAATCGTCGACACGTAGGGCTCGCCACCGTAGGGCTCGGCCTGCCGCGGATCGGCGGTCGAGCCGGTCAGTTCCTCGGCCTTGAGCGGCGGCGCGCCGGCGAGTTCGATGATCGCCGTGCCGGTCGCGACCTTGTCGCCCGTGTTCACCAGGATCCGGGCGATCACGCCCGGCAGCGGCGACGGCACGTCCATCGTGGCCTTTTCGCTCTCGAGCGTGACGAGCGGCGTGTCGCGCTCGACCGCGTCGCCCACCTTGACCAGCAGCTCGAGGACGGTGACCTCCCCGGTCGTCCCGAGGTCGGGCAGGCGGATCTCGCGGGCGGGCGTGGTCGGTGGTCGTGTGCCCCGGCCTTCGGTGGTCACGGGATCGCCCTCAGCAGGCCGTCGACTTTGGCGAGCGACTCGGCGAGGAACGACGTGAAGCGCACCGCGGCGGCGCCGTCGATCACGCGATGGTCGTAGGAGAGCGAAAGCGGCAGCATCAGCCGCGGAACGAATCCCCCGTCCCTGTAGACCGGCTTGTGCGCCGATCGCGAGACGCCGAGGATCGCGACCTCGGGCGCATTGATGATCGGCGTGAATGCCGTTCCGCCGATGCCGCCCAGGCTCGAGACCGTGAAACAGCCGCCCTGCATCTCCGCCGCCGAGAGCTTGCCGCCACGCGCTTTTTCGCTGAGCTCCGCCAGTTCGCGTGCGAGCTCGAAGACGTCCTTGCGGTCGGCGTTGCGCACCACCGGCACCACCAGGCCGTTCGGCGTGTCGGCGGCAAACCCGAGATGGACGTACTTCTTGTAGACGAGTTCGCCGGCCTGCGTGTCGAGGGACGCGCAGAACTGCGGAAACTCGGCGAGTGCCTGGACGCACGCGCGCAGGATGAACGCGAGCGGCGTCAGCTTGATGCCGCGCTCCGTGGCCTGCCCTTTCAGGTTTGCGCGGGCCTGCTCCATCTCGGTGATGTCGGCCTCGTCGAACTGCGTCACGTGCGGCAGGTTCACCCAGCTCGCGTGCAACCTTGGACCGGCGAGCTTCTGGATCCGGGACAGCGGCTTGCGTTCGACCGGACCGAACGCGGCGAAATCGACGACCGGTATCTTCGGTAGTGCGCCGGCAGCGGCCGCTGCGGCGGGGCCGGCGGCGAGCGCTTGCTTGACCCACGACTTCACGTCGCTCTCGGTGATGCGGCCCTTGGCGCCGCTGCCGGTGACGCGGGCGAGGTCCACGCCCAGCTCGCGCGCCAGCTTGCGGATCGACGGACTCGCGTGTGCACGCGAGAATCCCGGCTCGTCGACGCCCGCCGTCGCCCGCTCGTTCGATGTGACGGCAGACGATTGCGGCGAGGACTGCGGCATTGCCCCCTCTGCCGCCCCGGCGGGAGGGGGCTGGGGTGAAGGCTTCTGCTCTTTCCCCTCTGCCGCCCCGGCGGGAGGGGGCTGGGGTGAAGGCTTCTGCTCTTTCCCCTCTGCCGCCCCGGCGGGAGGGGGCTGGGGTGAAGGCTTCTGCTCTTTCCCCTCTGCCGCCCCGGCGGGGGACGGCTGGGGTGAGGACGGCTGCAGCGCCTCCACCAGCGCGATCACGTCGCCCTGCGACACACGCGACCCGCGTTGCAGCTTCACTTCGCGCACCACGCCCGCGGCGCTCGACGGGACGTCCATCGTCGCCTTCTCGGTCTCGAGCGTGATCAGCGGCGACTCGATCTCGAGCGTGTCGCCCGGCTTCACCATGACGTCGATGACCTCGACGTCCGTGTAGTTGCCGATGTCCGGCACGCGGACTTCGACGAGCGAGTTCGTGGACACGTCGCTCACCTCGCGGTCAGACCGTCACGGGGTTGGGCTTCTCGGGATCGATCCCGAACTTCGCGATCGCGTCGACCACGGTGCCGCGATCGAGCTGGTCCTCGTCGGCGAGCGCCTTGAGCGCGGCGATCACGACGTACCGGTGGTCGACCTCGAAGAATCCGCGCAGTGCCGCGCGCGAGTCGCTGCGTCCGTAGCCATCCGTGCCGAGCACGTGGTACGAGCCGGGGATCCACTGCCGGACCTGGTCCGGCACGATGCGCATGTAGTCCGTCGCCGCGACGAAGGGCCCTTTCTGTGCGGCCAGCGCATGTTTCAAGTACGGCACGCGCGGCGCCTGGCCGGGATGCAGCAGGTTCCAACGCTCGACGTCGAGGGCCTCGCGGCGCAACTCGGAGAAACTCGTGGCGCTGAAGACGTCCGCAGCGACGCCGAATTCCTGCTCCAGCACCTCGGCCGCACGGATGACCTCGCGCAGGATCGTGCCCGAGCCGAGCAGGTTCGCGCGCACCTTGCCCTTGCCGCCGCGCCGGTACAGGTAGAGGCCCTTGAGGATGCCTTCCTGCGACGCCTCGGGCATTGCCGGCTGCGCGTAGTTCTCGTTCATGCAGGTGATGTAATAGAAGACCGACTCCTGCTCGCCGTACATCCGGCGCAGGCCATCCTGCACGATCACGGCGAGCTCGTAGGCGAAGGTCGGGTCGTAAGCGACGCAGTTCGGGATCGTCGTCGCGACGAGCTGGCTGTGCCCGTCCTGGTGCTGCAGACCCTCGCCCGCGAGCGTGGTCCGGCCGGCCGTACCTCCCACGAGGAAGCCGCGTGCCTGCATGTCTCCGGCAGCCCATGCGAAATCGCCGACGCGCTGGAAGCCGAACATCGAGTAGTAGATGTAGAACGGCACCATGTGCACGCCGTGGTTGGCATAGGCGGTGCCCGCCGCGATCCAGCTGCACATCGAGCCGCCTTCGTTGATGCCTTCCTCGAGGATCTGGCCCTTCTTGTCCTCGCGGTAGTAGAGCAGCTGGTCCGCGTCCTGCGGCGTGTAGAGCTGGCCCATCGACGAATAGATACCGATCTGGCGGAACAGGCCCTCCATGCCGAACGTCCGCGCCTCGTCGGGGACGATCGGGACGATGTGCGGCCCGATGCCCTTGTCCTTGAGCAGGATTCCGAGCAGGCGCACCAGCGCCATCGTCGTCGAGATCTCACGCTCGCCCGACGATTCGAGCAGCGGCGCGAACGCGTCGAGCGCCGGCACCGGCAGTGGCGGCGCCTTGACGCGACGCTGCGGCAGGTAGCCGCCGAGCGCCCTGCGGCGTTCATGCAGGTACTTGAGTTCCTCGCTGTTCTCGGCCGGCCGGTAATACGGCACCTGCGCGATGTCCTCGTCGGAGACCGGGATGTTGAAGCGGTCGCGGAACTCCTTGAGCGACGCGTCGGTGAGCTTCTTCTGCTGGTGCGTGATGTTCTGGCCTTCGCCCGCCGCACCCATGCCGAAGCCCTTGACCGTCTTCGCCAGGATCACCGTCGGCTGGCCCTGGTGCTCGCTCGCGGCGCGATACGCGTTGTAGACCCTGCGCGCGTCGTGGCCGCCGCGGTTGAGCCGCCAGATGTCCTCGTCGGACATGTTGGCGACCATTTCCTTGAGCTCCGGGTACTTGCCGAAGAAATGCTCGCGCGTGTACGCCCCGCCCTTCGCCTTGAAGTTCTGGTATTCGCCGTCGACACACTCCATCATGAGCCGGCGCAGCAGCCCGCCCGCGTCGCGCGCGAGCAGAGCGTCCCAGCGCGTGCCCCAGATGACCTTGAGGACGTTCCAGCCGGCCCCGAGGAACGCGGCCTCGAGTTCCTGGATGATCTTGCCGTTGCCGCGGACCGGACCGTCGAGCCGCTGCAGGTTGCAATTGATCACGAACACGAGGTTGTCGAGCTTCTCGCGCACCGGCATGGTGATCGCGCCGAGCGACTCGGGCTCGTCCATTTCCCCGTCGCCGAGGAAGGCCCAGACCTTGCGATCGCTGGCCGGCACGATCCCGCGATGCTCGAGGTAGCGCACGAAGCGGGCCTGGTAGATTGCCATCATCGGCCCGAGGCCCATCGACACGGTCGGGAACTGCCAGAATTCCGGCATCAGCCACGGATGCGGGTAGGACGACAGGCCGCCGCCGCCGACTTCCTCGCGGAACCGCCGCAGGTGGTCCTCGGTGAGCCGGCCCTCGAGGTAGGCACGCGCGTAGATGCCGGGCGACGAGTGCCCCTGGATGAAGATCATGTCGCCGGGATGCTGTTCGCCCGGCGCGCGCCAGAAGTGATTGAAACCGACCTCGTACAGGGTCGCGGCCGACGCATAGCTCGCGATGTGGCCGCCGTACTCTGAGCTCTGCCGGTTCGCCTGCACCACCATCGCCATCGCGTTCCAGCGCAGGTAGGCCTCGATGCGCCGCTCGATCGCGCGGTCGCCGGGATAGGGTTGCTCCTGGCCGGGCGAGATCGTATTGACATACGCCGTGTTCGGCTTGAACGGCAGGTAGGCACCCGAGCGGCGCGTGAAATCGATCACGCGCTCGAGCAGGTACTGTGCGCGCTCCGCGCCATGGGTCTTCAGCACCGAGTCGATCGACTCGAGCCATTCATGGGTTTCGGCGGGATCGGCGTCGTCGATCTTGGAGGTCTCAAACATACGGGCGGGAACTCCGGTTGCCACCGCGGCGAGCCGCGACGACGAAGCGTGATGATTTGCGCGACACCCCCTGCTAGCATGCCGCCGCGCCAAGGCGCGCTCGGCCGCGCCATGCCGCGACAGGGCGAATGAGCAATGATCCCGTCCGGTCCCGGCAGGGTCAAGGCAGCCAGCAGCATTGGACGGAGCCCAGCCCCATGATCACATCGTTGCCCCCTGCGCCAGCGGTTCGGGTCGTGACGAGGCCGTCGGAACCGTCACCGGCGTCCTTCGCACGCGCAGATGCCGTCGCGATCCTGATCGAACGCGCGAAAGGTGCCGCCCGGGCGCTGCGTTCCGTGCCCGGCGGGACGACGCTGCAGGCGCTCTGGCGGGCAGAATCGAAGTCCGGCAACGAATGGCCGCTGCTCGCGACGCGCCTGCCGAATCGACGCAACACCCTGGTCGTGGTGGGCTTCCTGAAGGCGGAGGCCACCGGCTTCGAGCGACTCGACTTCGCAGGCAAGCTCGCCCATGAGCTCGTGCGACCCGGCGCCGAGACGGTCCTGGTGCATGCGCTCGGGTTCGCGAAGGCGGGCGCGCGCGTCGCGGCGGTCGAGTCGATGCTGAGCGCGCTGCTCGCCCATGCCGCGCCGATGCCGGAGAGCAAGACCAAGGCGTCGGCGCCGGCGAGCCTCGCGCGGATCGACCTGGCCGCGACGCCCGACGGCGCGTTCGACCGTGCGATCGCCGAGTCGGCGGGCAACCATCTGGCGCGGTGGCTCGCGACGCTGCCGCCGAACGTGCTCGACACGCTCGGCTACCGCGACGCGTTGCAGGCGCTCGCCGCCCGTGAAGGCTGGACGTTCCGGTTCCAGGATATCGACGCGCTCGAGCAAGCGGGCGCCGGTGCCTTCCTCGCCGTGGCGCGCGCGAATCCGCACCGCGGCGCGGGCATCGCGCACCTGAGCTACCGGCCCCCGGGCACCCGCGGCCGCAATGCGGCGCCCGGCGTCGCGCTGGTCGGCAAGGGCATCTGCTTCGACACGGGCGGCATCAACCTCAAGTCGCACAAGAGCATGTTCACGATGCACGGCGACATGCAGGGCAGCTCCGTGGCCCTCGGCACGATGCTCGCACTGGCGCGGCTCGAGGTGCCGTACGCGATCGACTGCTGGCTCGCGATCACCGAGAACCAGATCGGGCCGACGGCGTTCCGGCCGCAGGAAGTCGTACGCGCTGCGAACGGCGTGACGATCCAGGTCGTGCACAGCGACGCCGAGGGTCGGATGGTGCTGGCGGACACGCTTGCGCTCGCATCCCGGTCGAAGCCTCGGTTGATGCTCGACTTCGCCACGCTCACGGGCGCGTGCGTGGTCGCGATCACCGACCGCTACGCCGGCGCGTTCACCAATCGCCCGGTCCTGCACGACTGGCTGCAGCGGACCGGTCGCGACAGCGGCGAACGCGTCTGGTGCTTCCCGATGGACGAGGACTTCGACGTCGAGCTCGAGAGCAAGGTCGCCGACGTCCTGCAGTGCTCCGCCGACAGCAAGGGCGACCACATCCTCGCCGCGCGCTTCCTGGGCCGCTTCGTCGATGCGGACGTGCCATGGGTACACGTCGACCTGGCGGCCGCCGAGCGCAAGGGCGGGCTCGGCCACGTCCCCACCGAGTTCACCGGCTTCGGGGTACGCTATGCAGTCCACCTGCTCGGCGACCTGGCCGGGCTCGACGCGAGACTGCAGGCCCAGGCTTGAACATTCCCGATATCCTCACGCTCCGACGCCCCGACGACTGGCACCTGCACCTGCGCGACGGCGCCCACCTCGCGGCAGTGCTGCCGCACACGGCGCGTCAGTTCGCGCGCGCGCTGGCGATGCCGAACCTCAAGCCGCCGATGACGACGACGGCCGCACTCGCGGCTTACCGGGACAGGATCCTGGCCGCGCTGCCGCCCGGCGTCGCGTTCGAACCGATGATGACGCTGTACCTGACGGATGCGACCTCGCCCGATGAGATCCGCCGCGCCGCAGACAGCGGCTTCGTCGTCGGCGCCAAGCTCTACCCCGCCGGGGCGACCACGCACTCCGACGCAGGCGTCACCTCTGTCGACAAGGTACGGCCGGCGCTCGAGGCCCTCGCGGCGACGGGGCTGGTCCTGCAGGTGCACGGCGAAGTCACCGACCCGCGCGTCGACGTCTTCGATCGCGAGCAGGCGTTCATCGACGGCGTGCTGGAGCCGCTGGTGGAGCGACTCCCCTCCCTGAAGGTCGTGGTCGAGCACGTGACGACACGGGTGGCGGTCGAGTTCGTGCGCAGCGCGCGCGCCGGCGTGGCCGCGACGATCACGCCGCAGCACCTGCTGCTCAATCGCAACGCGATCTTCGAAGGCGGCCTGCGACCCCACCATTATTGCCTGCCCGTGCTCAAGCGCGAACGCGACCGCGAAGCCCTCGTCGAGGCCGCGACGGACGATTCGCCGCGCTTCTTCCTCGGCAGCGACAGCGCACCGCATGCCCGCCACGCAAAGGAGACTTCCTGCGGCTGTGCGGGCATCTACACCGCGCACGCGGCGCTCGAACTCTACGCGGAAGCCTTCGAGCGGGCGGGCCGGCTCGACCGGCTGGAGGCCTTCGCGTCCGAACGCGGTGCCGACTTCTACGGCCGCCCGCGCAACACGGGCACGGTCACGCTGCGACGCGAGTCCTGGACCGTGCCCGACGACTACGAGTTCGGTGCGGACGGCGGGCGGCTGGTGCCGTTTCGCGCCGGCGGTGCGCTTGGCTGGCGCTGCGTGGACGCCGCATGACCCCCGAGGAGTTCGATTTCGTCGAGCCGCGCATCGCGGATCGGTTCCGCGGGTTCCTTCCGGTCGTGATCGACATCGAGAGCGGCGGCTTCAACCACCAGACCGACGCGCTGCTCGAAATTGCCGCGGTGCTGATCGAGATGACGCCGCTCGGTGAACTGCGCGCCGGAACGACCCTCCGCTACCACGTGCAGCCGTTCCACGGTTCACGGCTAGACCCGGCGTCGCTCGCCGTCACCGGGATCGATCCGCATCACCCGCTGCGGCCCGCAGTGCCGGAGAAGGAGGCGCTCACGCAGCTCTTCCGCGAGATCCGCAAGGAGGTCCGCGAGCGCCAGTGCACGCGGGCCGTGCTGGTCGGGCACAACTCGGCGTTCGACCTGAACTTCCTGAACGCCGCGATCGCGCGCACCGACATCAAGCGCAACCCCTTCCACCCGTTTTCCAGTTTCGATACGGCGACCCTGGGCGGCGTGGCGTTCGGCCAGACCGTGCTCTCGCGCGCCATCGTCGCCGCAGGTCTCCACTGGGACCCCAACGCGGCGCATTCGGCGATCTACGACGCCGAGCGCACCGCGGCGCTGTTCTGCATCATCTGCAACCGCTTCCGGACGCTGTACGAGGAAGCCCGCGAGCGGGCGCCGCAGCTCGCCCAGCCCGTGGCGCCGCCTCCGCCCGAGGCGGACGAAAAAGCGTAAGAAGTCGAGCCGGGTGCAGACGAGCGCGCCCCCCCCCGCCAGGAAGGCTCCGGGCATCGGGGACGATCAGGCTTTCGCGGTGGCGACGCCGGCCTCGGTCAGGACCTGCTGCAGCTCGCCCGTCTGGTACATCTCGTTGATGATGTCCGAGCCGCCGAGCAGTTCGCCGTTCACGTAGAGCTGCGGATAGGTCGGCCAGTTCGAATAGCGCTTGAGCGCCTCGCGCAGCTCCGGGTCTTCGAAGATGTTCACGTAGGCGAACTGTGCGCCGCAGGCGCCGAGCGCGCGCACCGCGGCCGCCGAGAAGCCGCACTGCGGGAAGTCCGGCGTGCCCTTCATGTACAGCACGACCGGATTCGACTTCAGCTGCTGCTGGATGCGTTCAATGACGTCCGACACGATCCTCACCCCTTGGCCGCGATCGCGGCCGTGCACCATTGGACCACGGTCGTCCGCGTCAGTTCGCGGACGACGCCACACCCGCCGCGGCCTTCGCTGCAGCCGCCGCGTCCCGGCGCTCGCGTTCACGCTCGATGCGCGCGATCACCTGCCACTGCTCCGTCGCGTTCATCCGGCCCCACTGCGCGATCTCGTCGAGGGTGCGCAGGCAGCCCTGGCAGGTACCAGCGCCGTCGAGCACACAGACGTTCATGCAGGGCGAAACGGGTCGAGCCTGGACCATGCGGCCTCGTGCGCGGGGCGCGCAGGACATTGAATTATGGGGGTGCGTCGCCTATCCTGCAAACCGATCGACGTGCCGGGCCGAGCCTAACTGCCCGTCGTGAATAAGATTTTCGACCTTCGGGAGGAATCGTCAGCCATGAATCCACTGCTCTCCGTTCGCGGCGCCATCACGACCGGCTTCGTGCTGGCCGTCATCCTGTCGATCCTGATCGCACCGACGGCCTTCCACGAGCTGGGGCTCGCACGCTGGCTGCACATCGTCTCGGGCATTGCCTGGATCGGGTTGCTGTACTACTTCAACCTCGTGCAGATCCCGGCGCTCGCGGTCGCGGCGGCCGACAAGGGCGGCCCCGGCGGAGCCGGCATCAGCAAGTACGTCGCGCCGGTCGCATTGTTCTGGTTCCGCTGGGCGGCCGTGGCCACGTGGATCACCGGCGCCTGGTACCTCGCCCGCTCGGGCAACCTGTCGGGCGCGTTCATGCTCGGCCTGGGCAGCAGTCCGATGAACTACTACCAGCTCGTGATCGGCATCGGCGCGTGGCTCGGCACGATCATGCTGTTCAACGTCTGGGTGTTGATCTGGCCGAACCAGAAGAAAGTGCTCGGGCTGACGCCGGCGAGCGACGAGGAGAAGGGCAAGGCGCGCAAGGTGGCGATGCTCGCCTCGCGCACGAACTTCGTGCTCTCCGTACCGATGCTGCTCTGCATGGGATCGGCGACGCACGGCCTGCCGTTCTGACGGGATCACGCTCGCACGACCCGGAAGCGGCTGCCGTCGTCCCCGAGGACCTCGAGGCGACCGTCGCTGCCGCGCTGCGCGAGGACATCGGCACCGGCGACCTGACCGCTGCGCTCATCCCCGCCGCGCGTCGCGGCCGGGCGCGCGTCATCAGCAGGGAGTCGGCCGTGATCGCCGGTCGCCCCTACGTCGACGAAGTCTTCCGCCAGGTCGACCCCGCGGTGGCGGTCGACTGGGTGGTCGCGGACGGCGATGCGGTGCATCCGGGTCAGCTGCTGTACCGATTGTCAGGCCCGGCGCGGGCGCTGCTGACCGGTGAACGTACCGCGCTCAACTTCCTGCAGGTCCTCTCCGCGACGGCGACCGTCACGCGTCGCTACGCCCAAGCGCTGGCCGGCCTGCCGTGCCGCGTGCTCGACACGCGCAAGACCCTGCCCGGCCTGCGTACGGCACAGAAGTACGCGGTGCGCTGTGGCGGCGGCGTCAATCATCGCGTCGGGCTCTACGACGGCATCCTGGTCAAGGAAAACCACATCCTCGCGGCGGGCTCGATCGGAGCGGCCGTGAGCGCCGCCCGCGCCGCAGGTACCCCCCGAGGCATCCGCATCGAAGTCGAGGTCGAGTCGCTCGGGGAACTGCGCGAAGCCCTCGACGCCCGGGCGGACATGGCGCTGCTCGACGAGTTTCCGCCCGAGGCCCTGCGCGACGCCGTCGCGCTCAATCGAGGCCATGCGAACGGACCGATTCCACTCGAGGCGTCCGGCGGCGTCACGCTCGAGACCGTCCGCGCGACCGCCGAAACGGGCGTCGACTTCATTTCGGTGGGCGCGCTGACGAAGCACGTCCACGCGATCGACCTCTCGATGCGCTTCGAGTACGCGGACTAGGGCCCCGGAGACTCTCCCGGACCCTCGACGCGTCGACGCTCGCGCGGGAGCCGCTTGGCCCACCCCACGGCAACGGCGCAGGCCGCCTGACTGCGTCAGCCGGTCGCGGCGATCCTCACGATGCGCTGCGGCGGGGCGATACCGTAGCCCTGCGCGTAGTCGACGCCCAGCGACCGCAGCATGTTGATGATCTCCTCGTTCTCCGCGAACTCGGCGATCGTCTGTTTGCCCGTCAGGTGCCCGATCTCGTTGATCGAGCGCACCATCTCGCGGTCGATCGGGTCGTGCAGGATTTCCTTGACGAAGCTGCCGTCGATCTTGAGGAAATCGACCGGGAAGTGCTTGAGGTAGCCGAACGACGAGAGGCCCGTGCCGAAGTCGTCCAGGGCGAACTTGCAGCCGAGCTCCTTGAGCGCCTGGACTGCGGCCCTCGAGCGGTCTCGATCCGGCAATGGTGGGCATGTGTGGATTTTCTTCTCCGAGCCGGTTTCGGCGCGCACCACTCGGCGACTTCGGCGCGGCCATGCTGACGAAGACGATGGAGCGTCGCCCCGAAATAAGTTTCGCCTCATACGATCGCTTTTTTCCGAGCCAGGACACTATGCCGGCCGGCGGCTTCGGCAATCTGATCGCCTTTCCTTTGCAGCGCCGGGAGCGCGAGCTCGGTAATAGCGTCTTCATCGACAAGGACCTTCGCCCGTTACGAGGACCAATGGGCATTCCTAGCGGCGATGCCACGGCTATCGGCCAATGCTGCATCGGAAATTGTTGCCGATGCGGAGATGCGCGGTCGTGTTTTGGGCGTCCGGATACCGGTCGAAGACGAGGATGCGGACGAACCGTGGCGCATGACACCGTCACGCCGCTCGAAGGTGGGCCCGATCGGCGTTCCTCTGCCGAGCAAGATCAACATCGTGGTCGCCGACCAACTCTATATCGACCGGACCGATTTGCCGTCGGCGATGACAGCACAACTCATACGTTTGGCAGCCTTTCAAAATCCCGAGTTCTATCGTGCGCAGTCCATGCGCTTCCCGATCTTCGGCAAGCCTCGGATTATCTCTTGCGCCGAACTTCATCCGCGTCATGTGGGGCTACCCCGGGGATGCCTAGATGAAGCTGTT